>JAPUKF010000065.1 GCA_027295805.1 Acidobacteriota bacterium
ACCCTCCATGTGCCGGGGCTGCCGCTGGTGGTACGCCTGGGACGGGTGGGTGGCGCGGCTCCGCGATTGGCCGAGCTGGAAGAAGTCGTGGCGACCCGGAGCCTGACGGTCGAGGAGATCCTGGCCCGCCACCGGCAGGTCCAGGCGGGCCAGGATCTCCGCCTGCACACCACCGAAGCCGACGTGCGCATCGATTTCCATTTCAGTGTCGCCAATCTCAGCCAGACGTTCGACGTCGCCACTCTCAACCGCTTTTTCCACGACAGCACACGCACCGTGTACGAGGAGCGCGCCCTCTATATCAATGGCGCCCTGTGGCGTGGCAAGCGCGCGCCGGACCTTCCATTCGTCCTCCCGGGGCGTGTGACCGAGGTCCCACTGGACTTGAATCTCGATCTTCGCTACGTCTACAAGCTGGAGAATACCGTCGAAGTGGACGGCCGGCAGTCCTATGTGGTCTCGTTCATCCCGGAAGCAGGCAGTGAGGCGCCCTACCGCGGGCGCGTCTGGATCGACACCCAGTCCTTCGTCAAGCGCCGCCAGGAGGTGGTGGAACTGAACCCCGAGCTCCCGGTGATCAGCAATCGCCTCCAGCAGCATTTCGCGCCGGTGACCCAGGGAGGGCGGACCTGGTGGCTCGTGACGCGGATGACCGGGCAGATGATATTCACGGCTCTCGGGCGCAGCGTGGTTCTGGAGCGGGAGTTGACCTACAGCGACTACCTGGTCAATCTGCCCGCCTTTGATGAGCGTCTGGATGAATCGTATGCCTCCGACCGGCCCCTCTTGGAGGAAACCGAGGAAGGGTTTCAGCGCCTGGATCGGGTCCGTGACGGCCAGGGCGGCTATTCGCGGCGGGTGTCGGACCTGAGTCGCCACGGGGTCAGCCGCCTGCTGGTAGGCACCTGGTCCATAGGGGACGATCTCGGCCTGAAGGTACCGTTTGCCGGAGTGAACTATTTCAACTTCAACTGGCGGGGGACGGGCAACCAGGTGGATGTGGTCTGGGCCGGCCCTTTTCTCAATGTGTTCTGGTCCGATCCCAGCTTTGGCGGCGGCAAGGCCATTCTGGCGCTGCAGGGGCGCGTCAACCCGCTTTTTTCGCGCAACCGGCGAATTGAGGCCGGCGATGCCATCGACGATGAGATCAAGGGAGAGCGCCTTGAAGTCAGTTCCCAGCTCTTCCAGGTCATTCTGGGTCGTCCGCTCGGCGTCTATCACAAGTTCGAGTTTCAACTGGATCTGGAACACCTCCGCTTTCGCAGCGAGGATGAGACGGCGGCTGATTTCGTGGTGCCCTCGGACACCTGGCAGGAACTCCTGACCGGGCGCTGGATCTATGCCCGTTCCGGCTGGCGCCTGGAGGGCTCGATCCAGGGCGGCTCCCGCAACGACTGGACGTTCTGGGGCAATCCCGACGGGTCGGATTTCAGTGACGGCGATGAGCAGTTTGTGCGCTCGTCGGCGGAGCTCAGCAAGGCGTTCTATTCTGCCGACCGCAACAAGCTCGGCTTCGGTGTGGCCATGTATCATGGCAACGGTCTGGACCGGTTCTCCAAGTTTGAACTGGGGAGCTTCGGCGTGGCGCGTGTGCCGGGCTATAGCGGCGACGCCATCCGTTTCCGCACCGGCGGAGCGCTGAATCTCAGCGGGGCTTTCGCCCTGAGCCAGAAGACCCGCATGGACATGAGCCTCACCCATGCCCGTTTTCGCGACCAGGAGGACCTTGGGCCCGATGTGGAATATGCCACCGGGGCCAGCGTGGCGCTCAACTTCTCGGGGCCGTTCAATGCGTTCATGCGGGTGCGCGTGGGCTTCGCCCTTGACAGTTCCGTTGACGACGCCGATGGTGGCGGCTCGCTGCGGGTGACCTACTTCCGCACCTTCCGGCGCTGGTTCTGGCAGCGATCCGGCGAGAAGAAACAAAAAAACGGCCCCGGGTCCTGAATGGACACCGGGGCCGCATCTTGAAAAGGGTGCTGGCTGGGACTCAGTCCATTCCGCCCATGCCACCCATGCCGCCCATGTCGCCGCCCGGCATGCCCGCGCCGCCGCCCTTGGCCTTCTCGTCCTCGGGGATCTCATGGACGAGGGCTTCGGTGGTGAGCATGAGTCCGGCGATGGAGGAGGCGTTGTGGAGCGCCGTCAGGGTCACCTTGGTGGGATCGATGATTCCGGCCTTGATCATATCGACCCACTTCTCGGTGCTTGCGTCGAAGCCGTCATTGCCCTTTTGGGTCATGGCCTTGTTAACGATGACGGAGCCTTCCAGGCCGGCGTTGTTGGCGATCTGGCGCAGAGGTTCTTCCAGAGCCCGGCGCACGATCTTGATACCGGTCTGCACGTCGTCGTTCTCGTCCTTCATACGGGAGAGGGCCGGGATGGCGCGGATGAAGGCGATGCCGCCGCCGGCGACGATACCCTCTTCCACGGCCGCCTTGGTGGCGTGCATGGCATCTTCCACCCGGGCTTTCTTTTCCTTCATTTCGCTCTCGGTGGCAGCGCCGACCTTGATGACTGCCACGCCGCCCACCAGCTTGGCCAGGCGCTCCTGCAGCTTCTCACGGTCGTAGTCCGACGAGGTCTCTTCCACCTGGTTCCGGATCTGGCGGACGCGACCTTCGATGTCCTTGGTCTTCCCGCCACCCTCGACAAGAGTGGTGTTGTCCTTGTCGATGGTCACCTTCTTGGCGCGACCGAGGTCGGCAAGCTTGACGTTCTCCAGCTTGATGCCCAGATCCTCGGTGATGCATTTGCCACCGGTGAGAACGGCGATGTCCTCCAGCATGGCTTTGCGGCGGTCGCCGAAGCCGGGAGCCTTCACTGCGGCAGCGTGCAGGGTGCCGCGCAGCTTGTTCACCACCAGGGTGGCCAGGGCCTCACCCTCGATGTCATCGGCGATGATCATGAGGTGCTAGCCTTGCTTGGCGATCTGCTCCAGCAGGGGCAGGAAGTCCTTCATGTTGGAGATTTTCTTCTCGTGGATGAGGATGTAGGGGTTCTCGAGCACCGTTTCCATGCGCTCGGAGTCGGTGACGAAGTACGGTGACAGGTAGCCACGGTCGAACTGCATGCCCTCGACCACTTCCAGCTCTGTCTCCATGGACTTGGCTTCTTCCACAGTGATGACGCCATCCTTGCCCACCTGGTCCATGGCGGCCGCGATGATCTTGCCGATCTCCAAGTCGCTGTTGGCCGAGATGGATCCCACCTGCTCGATGGCCTTGCCGCTCACCCCGATGGAGTTCTTGCGGATGATCTCGGAGGCCCTGGAGACGCCCTTGGCGATACCGTTCTTGACGTCCATGGGGTTGGCGCCGGCCGTGACCGACTTGAGGCCTTCCCGCAGGATGGCCTGGGCCAGGAGGGTAGCGGTGGTGGTGCCATCACCGGCCACGTCGGAGGTCTTGGATGCCACTTCGCGGAGAATCTGGGCGCCCATGTTCTCGCGGGGCTCCTCGAGCTCGATCTCCTTGGCCACGGTCACGCCATCCTTGGTGGACAGGGGCGCGCCGAATTTCTTTTCGATGACGACATTGCGGCCCTTGGGCCCCAGAGTCACCTTGACGGCGTTGGCCAGCTTGTTCACACCCCGCATGATCGACTGTCGGCAATCCTCGGAGTAAGTAATGTCTTTTGCAGCCATGTTGGGTAATCCTCCTAATGATTTGGGTTTGGTGCGGGAATACTGCCTCGGCTACTGAATGATGCCGAGAATCTCGTCCTCGCGGACGATGACATGCTCGATATCTCCGATCTTGATCTCGTTGCCGGCGTACTTGCCGATCAGGACGCGGTCGCCCTTCTTGACTTCCATCTTGACGTGCTTGCCGCTGTCATCCACCTTGCCGGAGCCGACGGCGATGACCTTGCCCTCAAGGGGCTTTTCCTTGGCAGTATCTGGGATGATGATGCCCCCCTTGCGGGTCTCACCAGTCTCTTCCCGCTTGACCAGGACGCGATCGTAGAGCGGTTTTACCTTCATCATAAACCTCCTAAGTTGTTCTGGTTGATGGATTTGTCGGAGCAGGAAACCTGTTTGGCACTCTCTTTTAACGAGTGCTAGCATAACATCGGGTCCTGAACCTGTCAACTTTTCCACCAGATTTTCACCTTTTTCCCGCCCCTTCCTGCGGGGGCGGAATGCGCGGTGGCCTTGCCGCGGTTTTCAGAGATGGTGGTTCCGCCCCTATTGTCGCCACTGGCGCGGGACGTATATTCCTGTGCAGAGGAGCTTTCCATGTCCGAGAAGGGTGTCAGTCGTATCGAGTCGGTCTCACGGGAGGACCTGGAATCCCGTCTGCGGGAGATCGCCCGTCTCCACCATCCGGAGGAAATTCTGGATCGCCTGGAACTGGCCCACCTGGTTCAAGTTCTGACCAACGATGCGCTGCTGCTGGGCGACCTCTACACCCGCACTGCCCTCGGGCAGATCCTGGATCGGGAGATCCCGACCCTACCCCAGGCGTTGCGTGCCCTCGCAGAGCGCGCCGATCGCCAGGGCCACGAGGACACCAGCCTGCTGACGGAGGTTCGTCGCCTGCCCGAGGACATCAAAGCCGTGGGCGACAAGTGCCTGCTGGACGTCGGGCTCATCGGTCAGCGTGAGTTTCAGGGCATTTCCCTGATTGACCTGGGACGGCGCTCCTATGAAGTCGCTTCCCGCATCATGGAACGCCTGGCAGCTGACGCCACTCTCAGCCGGTTTTTCAAGGAAAACCAGATTGCGGCGCTGCCCATCGAGGAGGAAGTTCTGTTCCTGCAGCAGTGCTCGCGGCGCTTTGCCCTCTATGCCGATCTTCTCCACTGGCTGCGCGCCGATAACCCGGAACGCCGTGAGGACAGGGCTCTGGCTGGCACCCAGCCGGCGACGCTCACACCAGGTCCCGGGGCGGGGGTCATCGCGACCATGACCGGGGTCACGATGACGGATGAAGCCGTGAGCGAGGGCGAGGATGGCCGTCCGCTGCCCTTCCCGCCCACAAGGCCCCAGCCCGCCGGTGAACGCGTGCAGCTTCCCCGGGATGAGTTGCTGGCGGCCTATGAGCGCATCCTGCTTTTCTCGGCCCTGGATATACCGGCCCTGGGTGAGCGACTGGGCGAGACCGTGGTGGGCCAGAGAGGTGCCATTCAGTCCCTTTGCGATGAGTTCACCCTCTATGCCACCGGTACCCACAACCTGAATCGGCCCCCCTCCTATCTCTTCGTGGGGCCCACCGGGGTTGGCAAGAACTACCTGATTGAGACGCTCCTGGAAATCCTGGAGCAGGGCTGGGGCCTGGAGATCCCAGTTCTCACCCTGGAGGGACCCAATTACACCTACCCGTCGGACATCAACGAGTTGCGTGGGGCCACCCGTGGTTTTATCCGCAGCGATGAAGAGGGGGTGCTGAGCGAGTTCCACAAGACGGCAGCGACCTCGCCCCTGTCCGTGATCCTCATCGACGAGGTGGAGAAAGCCCATCCCCAGCTCAGGCGCTTCTTCCTCTCCATCATGGATCGAGGCACCGTGACCGATAACAAGGGGAAGGTGCTCAGCTTCGCCAATTCCATGCTCGTGTTCACCTCCAACATCGGCTATTCAGATCTGAAGCGTCAGGCGGCGCCCATCGGCTACGGCGATCAGGACTCCCAGGATCGGCGGGAGGCCCAGGACGTACGCAGGGCACTGCGCCGCACCCTGTCACCGGAGTTCATCAACCGGCTGCGGCCAATCCACTTCGATCATCTGGGGCCTGAGTCTCTCGAACGGATATTCGACCTGGAACTGGAACGGATTGCCCGCCGCTTTCGGGACATCCACGATCTGGAGATCGAGGTGACTCCCGCGGCCCGTACCGAACTTCTGCGCCAGGGCACCAGCCATGACCATGGCGCCAGGCACCTGCGGGCGCGCATGGAAACACTCATCAACGTGGAGATCAGCCGCAGGATCAAGGCCGATGAGCGGCGCAAGCGCTCAGGGCACACTCGTACCCTGACCTATCTGCGCGCGCTGAAGACCGGAGAGCGGGCGTTTGATCTGGAGGAAGTCCGCGCCCGGGTCATGAAGGTGGCGCGGGCACGGGTTTCCTACCACCGCTTCCGGGTGGACCTGAAGGACGATGGCTTCCTGTACGAGGGCGTGGCGGAGTCGTTATGACCCTGCTGGCCACGACCCAGGGTCTGCTGGAACGAACCTATGCCACCGCGTCGGGGATCGGTGATCTAGGACGGTTTGTCATCGGCGATATGGGTTATCGCCGCCTCCTGCGTGACCATGACCCGATCCAGGTCGTGAAGACCCCTGCGCGGGTGAAGGATCCTCATGCCGGAATGGGAGACACTCCCCGCGTCCTGGTCCGCCAGCGGCGCCGGGGCGCGACCCTGTCCATCTACTTCCCCGATGCCCTCATTGCCCGCCTTGAAACACGCCCGCCCCTGGCCGTTCTTGATGACCGCAACGTGGACGACTTCGCCGATTTCGTGGAGGAGATCGACCACTTCCTGGTGCTTTACGACGGGCTCCGCCGGGGCCGCGAAATGCACCTGCTAGCCCTGGAAACCCGCGCCAATGTCAGCAAGGCCCTGGTGGTCTCCTATTTCGTCGGGAGACTGTCCGGGCGCCGCCGTTTGCGCCCCGACCAGCGCCAGTGGGTGCGCTATCACCTCTTTGGCAAGAAGCGATTCAACGATCCCGACCCCACGGTGCGTCGTCGCTACAGCGATGCCCGGCGCTTCGCATTGCGCCTCATGGAGCGCCTGGAAGGGCTGTCCGCTCACCGGCGGATCCGTGAGTTGCGGCGCTGGAACAATTTGCCGGCGCAGGTCAAGATGCGGGAACTGGCCGTGAACTGACGCCCGGCCGGGATTCTCCCCCGGCAGGCATCTTCCGGCTTGCCTCAGCGGGGCAGGTTCTCCTCGGAGCCACCGGCCGGGTGATCCGCCAGCATGGCCAGCTCACGAGCCTGCGGAAACAGGGTCAACGCCTTTTGCACCTGGGCGTCGTACTCGTTGCGGACACGGTTGCCCCAGACCAGACCGTAACGGGCCGAGAGGACTTCCGCGCGCACGAACATACCGATGTTGCGCCGGTCCTGGAGGAGTTCCGACTCTTCAAAGGGAATCTCCTCATCCACGAGGAGTTGGCGGAATTCCTCAAACACCTGGTCGGTCAGCTTGAAATCTTCCGGGACCTCGGGGTGCCGGGACAGGTAGGCCACCGCGAAGCGGAAGAAGGCCGACGTGCGGTACATGCGGGTGATGAAGGGGGACGGCTCCTCCAACTCGACCTCAACATCCGGGGAGATGCCCCCGCCGCCATAGACGGTGCGGCCGCCATCGGTGAAGCGGCGCGTGCTCTGGTCGAACGACGGTTCGTAATTCTCGTCGGTCCGGTAGGAGACGTAATCTTCCAGGGAGGCATAATCGCGCTGGATCAGACGCCCTGAAGGGGTGTAGTACTTGGCCGTGGTGAGAGCCAGGGCGTTGCTGTGGGAGAGGGGAAACACGGACTGGACCAGTCCCTTGCCCCAGGTCGTCTCGCCGACGATGAGCCCCCTGTCGTGATCCTGGATGGCGCCGGCCACGATCTCGGAGGCCGAGGCCGAACCGCGGTTCACCAGCACCACCAGGGGCAGGTCCGGGTAGGAGGCATCTTCGCTGGCGTAATAGTCCTTGTTGGATCCCTGGATGCGTCCCCGCGTATAGACCAGTTTCTTGCCGCGCTCCAGGAAGGTGCCCGAGGCGGTCACGGCCTGATCCAGGAGGCCGCCGGGGTTGCCCCGCAGGTCCAGAATCAGCCGCTTCATCCCCTGGCGCTCAAGCTTTTCCAGGGCGGTTCTCAGCTCCTTGCTGGTGGTCTGGGTGAAGTTGCGAATCTTGATATAGCCGGTATCCGATTCGATCATGTAAGGACTGACCACACTGTCGGTGGGAATGGTGTCCCGGGTCACCTCGAACGCCAGCGGCTCTTCGAAACCGGGCCGGGTCACGGTGATGTTGACCGATGTGCCCTTGGGGCCGCGCAGGATATCGACGGCTTCCGATGAAGTCATGCCATCGGTGGTTTTGCCGTTGATGGTTGCGATGATGTCGCCAGCGCGAATGCCCAGCCGCGCGGCCGGCGTACCGTCGATGGGACTGATGACGGTCAGAGGCCGGTCACGCCCCAGTTTCTGAATGACGATGCCGAGGCCTGTGAAGGAGCCGCGCTGTTCTTCCCGCATGGAGCGGAACGCCTTGAGATTGAGATAGTGGGAGTGGGGGTCGAGGGTGCGCAGCATGCCATTGATGGCCCCCTCCACGAGCTGATCCGGTTCGGTCTCTTCGTAGTAGTTGTCCTGGACCACCTGCAGGATGGTGGCGAATGAGCGGACAAACGTTTCATTTTCCCATGTATCGGCTTGAGCCCGGTCGGACAGGGCCACGCCGACCAGCGAGCCGGCAACCAGAAGAACGGCCGCCACGGGAGGAAGAGACTTGATGCGCATGCACCCTCCAGTCCAGTGAAAGAAGAGGTGGAAAGATCGATTCCTTCCCAAATATACCGTGCGTCCGCACCTGAGTAAAGGTCGAATCCTCTACCATTACAGTAATTTACATGGAGAGGACCTTCCTTGACCTCGCCGCCGGGGCTGGCCTACCCTTACCTTCGGGTTCACGGGATCCCTCTGGAGGAAAGTGTGTTCGGCCCTATCGGCGGCCCGGAGATGGTCGTCATTCTCATTGTTGCCCTGCTGATCTTCGGCCCGCGCCGGCTGCCGAATCTTGCCCGCAGCCTGGGCAAGGGACTCTCCGAGTTGCGGCGGACGTCCACGGATCTGCGCCGCACTCTGGAGCGGGAAATTCACCAGGAGGACCAGGAAAAGAAGCCGCCCGGCCTGCCGCCGAAAGAGTCGGTGGCCGCTCGGCCCGCCGGTAGCGTTCCCCGCGAGGACCAGGCCTCCTCCTGGCCGGCAGGTCGCCCAGGCAGCCCGCCACCTCCTGATGCCGAGACGCCACTCCCCGCACCGCAGCGGCCGGCGCCAACCGATCCGCCCGCGGCCGCTCCCGGTGACCGGCCGGGGGCGGCCGCGGGCGAAGACCCGCCGCGCGACGACCACTAGACTCGCGTCCCTTCAGGAGAGACCTCCCGGCTCATGGCCGCCTCCCGTCCCGATCCCAACAAGATGAACTTCCTGGAGCATCTTGATGAGCTCAGGAGACGCCTGTTCATCATGGCGGTGGCCGTGGCTGTCGGCTTCGGCGCCGGCTGGCTGGTGCATAACCGGGTTCTGCACATCCTCATGGCCCCAGTGCAGGCCAACCTGCCGGAGGGTCTGAAACCGGTCTTCACCACCCTGGCCGAACCGTTCATGCTGGCCATGAAGGTGTCGTTCTTCGTGGGCCTCATCACGGCCCTGCCGATCCTGGTCCTGCAGATCTGGCTGTTCATAGCACCGGGACTGTTTCCCAAGGAGCGGCGCTACGCCTTGCCGTTCATTTTTTTCGGCTCGGGGTTTTTCTTCCTTGGCTGCTGGTTTGGATACGCAGTGGTCTTTCCCTATGCTGCTCGCTTCCTCATCGGCTTCGCCGGCGACCAGTTCGCTCCCATGCTGACCATTTCACGCATCTTCGGTTTCGAGATGCGCCTGATTCTCTCCATGGGCGCGGTCTTTCAGATGCCGGTCTTCATTTTTCTTCTGGCACGCCTCGGTCTGGTGAGCGCTGGTTTCCTCTGGCGCAACATCAAGTACGCCGTTCTCATCATCTGCGTCCTGGCGGCCATTCTCACCCCGACACCCGACGCTGTTACCATGGCGCTGGTGGCCGGTCCCATGCTGGGGCTCTACGTGCTGGGGATTCTGGTGGCACTGGTGTTCGGACGCCGCTCCAGCTCGTCCGGGGAAGCGGAGGACACCGATGATGAGGGGGAGGAGGATGGCTCCTCATGATCCATAGCCGGCCCGGTGCCGGGCGGCAGCCGGGAGATCTTCCGGTGAGCGCCATTCTGACCACAAAAAATGAAGAAGAGAATGTCGTTCCCTGCCTGACCACGGTGCAATGGGCCGCGGAGGTGATCGTGGTCGACTCGGGCAGTACCGACGCCACCCTCGCGCGGGCGGCGCCCCTGGCGGACCGGGTGCTGCAGCATGAATACGTCTCGGCGGCCCGCCAGAAGAACTGGATCATCCCTCAGGCCCGCCACCCGTGGGTGCTGATCATCGACGCCGATGAGCGGGTCACGCCCGAGCTTGAGGCCGACATCCGGCGGGTCATGACCGAAGGCCCGCAACATCGCGGCTATTGGATCTACCGGCGCAATACTTTCTTCGGGCGGGAAATCCGTCATGGCGGCTGGCAGAAGGACCGGGTGATCCGGCTCTTCGCTCGGGATCACGGCAGCTACCCGGATCTCAGAGTGCATGCCGAGCTGGAGGTGGACGGGAGTGTGGGTGTCCTGCAGGGTCGTTTCATGCATCACACAATCCGTTCCCTGCGGGGCTACTGGGCGAAGATGGAGCGCTACTCGGCATGGTGGGCGGAGGGAAAAGCTGCGGCCGGGAAAAGGGCTTCCACCTGGACCGTTTTCTTTCACACCGTCAGCCGGTTCGGCAAGATGTACATCATCCGGGGCGGCTTTCTGGACGGCGGTCACGGCCTCCTGGTGGCCATTCTGGCCAGCTTCTCGGTGTTCCAGAAGTACGCCAACCTCTGGGAACTGAGCCGCTCCAAAGTGGACCCTGACTGACGTGTCGCCCGGTGACGCCCTGCGGGTTTTGCATCTGGATGACGGCCGCGGCTGGCGAGGCGGCCAGCAGCAGGTCTCCTTCCTGCTCCGCGAGCAGGCCCGTGCGGGCCATCTGCCGGTGCTGATCTGCCCCCCCGGGCAACCGCTGGGGCATTGGGCTCGCGAGAGAGGGATCCAAGTCCATGAGGGGCCGCTGGCCGGCGGATTGCGCCCGAGCGCCATCACCGCAGTGCGGCGAGCCATGGCCGCGACCCGGCCGCACGTGGTGCACGCACACACTTCCAGTGCTCATACCCTGGCCCTGCTGGCGGCCCGGGGGCGGCGGCGCCCTCTGCGCGTTGTGACCCGGCGTCTGGCCCGGGTTCCCGGTGCGTCGCCGGTGGCACGCTGGAAATACGGTGAGGCCGTGGATCTCTTCATCGCCGTCTCACGGGCCGTGCGCCGCGATCTGGTGGCCGGCGGCGTGCGGCCCGACAGGGTCGTGGTGGCGCCCTCGGCCATCGATCCGGCACGGTTCACCTCCCCGCCGTCCCGCCAGGTGTCGCTGGCCGCCCTGGGTCTCCCGCCCGAGGCACGCTTGATCGGCACTCTGGGCAGCCTGGTCCGGCAGAAGAACCAATCCGATCTGGTGGCGGCCTTCGGCTTGCTGGTGCCGGGGCGTCCGCGCCTGCACCTGGTGATCCTGGGCGAAGGACCCCTGCGCGGCGATCTGGAAGCGCAGGTGGAACGGCTGGGCTTGAGCGGCCGTGTCCATCTGCCCGGATTCCGGGACGATGCCGGCGACCTGCTGCCCCACTGGGATCTGGCCGCCCTGCCCTCGCTGTATGAGGGGATGCCCAACGCCGTGCTGGATGCCCTGGCCGCCGGTGTGCCGGTGGTGGCTACGCCGGCCGGTGGCGCGGCCGAG
>JAPUKF010000066.1 GCA_027295805.1 Acidobacteriota bacterium
CCAGCGCTGCTCCACGCTCATGGACTCGGCGTAGGAGGGCATGGGAGTGCCGTTGAGGGCGGTGGTGAAGGCCCGGAAGATGTCCTTGCGGCTCGGACCGCCCCGGAAGGTCCAGCGCTGAGTGAGGTCGGTCGCGCGGATGTGATCCTCCCAATCATCCCTGAGGGTCGGAGCGGAACGGCCATCACCCCGGGCCAGTTCTCCATGGCAAAGAGGACACCCGATGTCGTTGTAGACCTGGCTGCCTCTCTGGGCCGATTCTTCCGAGAAGGGCGGGGGCTCAGGAAGGTCCAGGGGTTCTGCGAGAGAATCCGGGTCTGCGAAAGCAGGTGCGAATGTCTTCAGGTAGTAGGCCAGTTCAGTCAGCTCGGCCTCTGAAAGCTGCGGCCAGGGCGGCATGGAGGTATAGGGCAGGCCATTTCTGATGATGTCGATGAGATCCTGGGTTGTGGGCGGAAAGCCGCTGGGCGTGGAACGGATCTTGTACTTGCCCGACGTGAAGTCCCGGGGTCTGGGATTCACCCGGTCCGCGGCGATGCCCTCGCCGTCCCCCGCATCACCGTGGCACTGGGCACAGTACTTGTCGTAAAGCACCCGGCCGGCCTCGCGCTGAGCTTCGCTGCCCAGATCCGGGATAGCGGCGGCAGCGGCACCCGTGCCCATGAGGGCCACCAGGCCCATTGCTGTGAGATACCGGATCATTCGTTCACGAACTCCCCGACTTCTCGTGGCGTCCTGTCTGTGAAGTCATAGAGAAAAACCAGGACATCCCACATCTCATCTTCGCTGAGAAACTGCTCCCAGCGGGGCATGGCCGAATCCCAGGGTCCTCCTTCTGCTGGCAACCCTGGACCGCCCTTGGCCACGCGCCAGAAGAAATACGATTCCTGGAAGTTGGGCAGCACACCAGCGTCGGTAAAGTCGGTGGGGATAGGATCCAGCCCGTATGCAAACATGCCATCCCCGCCCAGGCCGTCACCGTGGCAGAAGAAGCAATTCTGGTAGTAAACCTCTCTCCCGGCGCGCACATGCTCCTGGAACGCTTCCGGATCGCTGTCTTTCAACTCACGATACGGGTTGACCGCGCGGATTAGGTCGACTTCGGTGTCCCCCACGGTTATCTGGGGCGGCGGTGCCGGGTGGACTGTGCGCCCAAAGTAGGGGGGCTCTTCCCTGAGGCCGGCCACACGATAGGCGTTATACCCCGCCAGAGCCGGGATGAGCAGCGCGATCACCGCCAGCAAGGGCGTGTACCGCTTCTCGCTCATGAGCCGGATCATGGGGCCCAGCACGGCTTCCGTGCGCTCGCCACTCGACCCCACGTAAGCAGCCAGGGACAGGGTGACGATGGCCATGTACAGGGTGACCACCGACTGAGGTGCCGGCGCCACGAGCCCGTAGCGGATGCCGACGTAGAGCGCACCCCACCAGACCAGAACCCAGGTCAGCAGGCCCACCTTCAGGAGACGCAGCAGGGCCATGACCGCGAGAACGGGCAAGATGACCCACAGATTCATCAGTCGGCCTCCACGCCGTCGGAATTGAAGGAATGCCGGGTCTCCAGGGTCACCGTGGCCTCATCTCCCAAGCTCTGCAGCCAGGCGATGACACAGAGGATCTCGTCATCGGTGAGACCGATAGGCGGCCTGACAATGGCCGGCATCCCCGGGTTGAAGCCGGGCACGATGTAGCTGTCAGGTTCATAGAGCGACTGGGCAAGATATTCCAGACCGCTCTTGCCCGGAATTCGAGTGGTGCAAAGTGAACCGATGCCCGACAGATCCGGGAAGCGCAGGGAGCCGGATTCTCCCAGCGTATGGCAGGTCAGGCAAAGGCCCTTGCCCTGGGCAATCTCCTCGCCGATGGCGATCATCTCGTCGGTCGTGACGTCCGCACTGATGATCACCTCGGTGGGAGGCAGGACCTCTTTCTGAGGCACCAGATGGCCCACATAGGAGTAGAACAGGCACGTGCCCACAACCAGGGCGACAATCTTGATCTCGGCGGGGATTTTCATGGCTCAACCGCTGAGGACCTGGGCTGCCAGTCCTCCTTGCCCGAGAGACCTGCAATCCAGAAGACGAACGCGATGAGAACGAAGAAGATCAGGACGGTCACCGAGACAACCTGGGTGGCGAAGCCCAGGGTCGGGGTGAATGCATCCACCGAATTGTCCCGGATGATGCCGTAGACATGCCAGTGCATACGCAGGCCGGAGCGCAGATAACCCATGAGCCCCATGAGCCAGGTAAAGGTGACCGCGATGAAGATGAGGACGTACTGGGAAATGGGCGGCAGCTTGCCCCAGTGTATCTTGCCGGTCTTCTCGGCGCCGCGCAGCAGGAAAACATCGATGATGGTCATTCCCGCCATGGCCGCCAGAACCGTCAGAACCTGGGGAACCGAGAGACGGATGCGGGTGGCCGCGTCAACGAAGTAGCTGACAACCCCCAGGAAAATAACCACGGCCGAAGCCAGGGCAAAGAGGGCGAACTGGGCGATGTTTCCCAGCTTGGCCCATTTCACGATGGGTCGTTTGCCGGTGCGGCGGTAGAGCATGAAGCTCACGTAGGTGGTGAGAATCATGATGTTCACGGCGCTGTTCTTGGCCGCCATGAAGCCCAGGGCGCCCAGTATGGGATGGGTGGACCCGCCCATACCCCGAACTTCCGCTGGCGTGGAGATGAGGGAGCGGGGCGTGGCCCAGATGGCGAAACAGACGGCAATGGCTATGAGCAGCCATTTGATCAGCTTCTGGAACGGGAGCGCTCCTTCAATCCGGCCCATGCCCAGCCACAGATAAAAGTTGGCCGCTAGAAAGAGGCAGCCGATCAGGACGGCCTGGATGATGAACAACCAGGAGAACGCGCCGCCCATCATCATGATGCCCAGGGCCTGGTTGAAGGCGTAGATTTCCCGGGCCAGGTAATAACCGGCAAACGGCAGAGGCAGGAAGGCGGAGATGGCCACGAACATGCCGATGTAGCCCATCCAGTCGTAGTGGGCCCGCTCTTCGTCGGTCTTGGCACCAAGGAATTTCCAGGCGGCGTAGGCACCGGCAACCGAGCCTCCATACGCCACATTGGCGATGACACGATGGATGTTGATGGGCATCCAGGTGAAATTCATCAATGCTTCCCAGGCATTGATGACGGCACCGCTGTCGGCCACCCCCGCCGGTGACATCATGAACGTCAACCAGCCGTTGGCGATGAACATGATCGCCGTGCCCACCACATTGAGCATGAAGCCCACGCCCAGGTGCACGAGGGGGTGAAATTTGCCCCAGCCGTAGTAATAGCTGTAGAAAAAAGCCGCTTCAAAGAAGAACAGCAGCACGTAAGGCAAGAAAGTCGGCGAGAAGACATGCATGAGGTAAGTGGTGAACCTGGGGTACAGGGCAATGAGGGCAAAAGTGAGAAAGGCCCCGAAGGTGGCCGTCAGAGAGAAAGCCGTGGCCATGAGCTTGATGAATTCATAGGCCAGCTTGTCGTATTTCTTGTCGCCGGTGAAATAGCCGACGGCCTCGATGATCATGGCGAAGAGGGGCACGGCCAGGACAAAGGCCGCGAAAAGAAGGTGAAGCTGAGCTAGAACCCAGACCACCACGCGGCTGCCGAACACAGGCGCCTGGCGGTATTCCTGCTCGACGTAAGGCTGAGCTTGCTCCTGTGCCGCCCGGTCCTCGGCCAGTTCCTTGAGA
>JAPUKF010000067.1 GCA_027295805.1 Acidobacteriota bacterium
TTAGATAAAGTATTGCCGGCCCCGGCCGCAGCCGGGGAGAATCCGGGCGCGTCGTCATTCAGCGCGGCCCGCCGGCGCGGCCAGAGCCTTCTGGTCCTGTTGCGGCGGCCTGGAATCGGTGCCGGGCAGGTGCTCCCCCACCTGCGCGCGGCGGGTGGCCGGATTCCCTCCCTGGACCGGCGGGATCTCCGCCTGCTTGAAGCCCGGGTCAAGTACGCAGGCTATGTGCGGCGCCAGCTCCGCGAAGTCCGCCACCTGGCGCGCGATGAACGAAGGCGGATTCCCGCAGGTTTTGATTACGAGCGGGTCGGCCCGCTCTCACGTGAGGTCACCGAAAAACTGACCAGGGTTCGTCCGGAGAATCTGGGCCAGGCCGGTCGTATCTCAGGGGTCACGCCAGCCGCCCTGGCAGCACTGCGCGTCGCGTTGCGCCGCCGGGGCAAGGGAGAGATAGAGAGTGCGGGATCCGGTTCGGCGCCTGCTTGAGAAGCAGGGATGGGAAACCGATGACGGGGCTCTGGAACGGCTCAGCCGGCATCACGATCTCCTGCTGACCTGGAACCGGACGGCACACCTCGTCTCGGCCGGCGATGCCAGCCGGCGGGCCCTGGTCAGGCATGACCTGGAAGCCCTGCAGGCTCTTCCCTATCTGGCAGGCCATCACACCGTCGTGGACGTGGGCAGCGGCGGCGGTTTCCCCGCCCTGGTCTGGGCCTGCATGCGGCCCGATCTTTCGCTGATCCTGGTGGAGAGCGGCTCGCGCAAGGCGGCATTCCTGCGGGAGGCTGCCCACAGGCTCGCTCTCAACAAGGTGCGGGTCCTGCACGAACGGCTGGAGGATCCGGGCCGTCTGGTCGCACTTGCTGGCGACCTGTGGACCAGCCGCGCGGCCGGTTGCGGGCCACTCTTGCGGCTGGCCGGTGAATCCGGGCCGGCCGGCCTGACGCTGATCCTCTATGCGGGTGCTCAGGATGCCGGCGACCCTGCGGACACGCCGATCTGGGACGCGGTGGCGGATGAGCCCTTGGTTTCAGGTGCCGCCGGGCGCCTTGTGGTCCTGCGCCGGCGGGCGGTCGCCGGTTCAACGGCCTGAATATCGCACCTCCTGTGCCCTACTCCCTTCCACCATGTTCCACGTGGAACATGGTGGTGCGAAGATTGTGGTGATCCAGAAGGGGCGGGCTCTGAATAGCTCCAAAATAAGACAAATTGCTAGTTCTACAGGACTTACCAGGATACAGGCGGCCTGGCATATGGAACTCCCTGGCTCCACGGCACTTCCCCGGGAAGAACAACAATCTTCGCACCACCATGGGTGTTCCACGTGTAACCTCGCCAGTCGAGAGCTGGTGTGGTAGATTTTCGCGGCTGTCAGAGCATGAATTAGGAGGGCGCCCGTGGGCCGAATCATCGCAATTGCCAACCAGAAAGGTGGAGTTGGCAAGACCACCACAGCAGTGAATCTAGCCGCGGCACTGGCTCTCGCCGAGAAGAAAACTCTCCTGGTGGATATCGATCCTCAGGCCAACACCACGCGAGGGCTGGGGGTGGGCCGCGACGATGAGGAACCCGGAATTTACGAGTGGCTGGCAGCCGAGGCCGATCCCGCCGCGGTGGTGCGGGCCACCGAGTTGCCGTTTCTCGCCCTGATTCCCTCCGGGCGCAACCTGGTGGGCCTGGAACTGGAACTGGTCGAGAAGGAGGCACGGGAATATGTCCTCCGCACCCGACTGCAGGCCCTGGCCAGGGATGATCAGTTCGTTCTTCTTGATTGCCCTCCTTCGCTGGGACTGCTCACCCTGAACGCCCTGGCTGCCGCCGACAGTGTCCTGATCCCGGTTCAGTGCGAGTACCTGGCCCTGGAGGGGATCAGTGAAATGGTGGGGACCCTGGAGCGAGTGCGGCAAGCGGTGAATCCGGGCCTGGCCATCGAAGGCGTGCTTCTGACCATGTACGATGATCGAACCAACCTGGCCCATCAGGTCGTGGAGGAGGTGCGCAGAGTATTCGGAGAAAGTGTGTTCAAGACCGTGATCCCCCGCAATGTTCGCCTGAGCGAGGCTCCCAGCTTCGGTCAGCCAATCATGATGTACGATGTCCGTTCCAGGGGTTCGGAAGCATATCTGGCCCTGGCGGTGGAGGTGCTAGGCAATGAGCAAACGCAAAGCGCTGGGTAGGGGACTGTCATCGCTGATCCCCGAGATGCCGCGGGCCGGTGCCACGGGCGTCCTGAGTCTTGATCTCGGCCTGATTCAGCCCAATCCGGACCAGCCCAGGAAGCAGTTCGACGAGACGGCCCTGGAAGAGCTGGCCAGCTCCATCCGCAATCATGGCGTTCTGCAGCCGGTGATTGTGACACGTGACGGGAGTCGCTATCGGCTGGTGATCGGGGAGCGGCGATGGCGTGCCGCTTCTCGAGCTGGCATCGCGAAGATCCCCGCCATCGTGCGCGAAGTGGGGGAGCGGGACCGCCTGGAAATGGCTCTCATCGAAAACCTACAACGGCGGGATCTCAATCCTCTTGAAGAGGCGCGTGCTTATCGTCTCCTTCTTGATGAGTTTGACCTGGCCCATGACGAGCTGGCCAAGAGGGTGGGTAAATCTCGCTCGCATGTGTCTAACCTATTGAGACTATTGAACTTAGATGATAATGTTCTGGCTGCTGTGGCGAGTTGCCGACTGAGCATGGGGCATGCTCGCGCCCTGGCCGGGCTGACGAGTCACAGCGAGCAGAAGCGATTGGCCGCCCAGGTTCTGGATCGTGGCCTGTCGGTGCGCGCCCTGGAAGCCCTCATAAGTGCCGCCACAAGCTCAGGCGACAAGGGAAAGCAGGCGGCGGGGACGCGCAAGCGGCGCGATCCCAACATCGTGGCGGCAGAAGAAAAATTGAAAGCGGCTCTGGGAGCGCCGATCCGGATCACAGGCAGTCGGGGTCGTGGGAAAATCGTGATTGACTACGTCAACCATTTGGAACTCCAACGCCTGTTCGAGCTTCTGGAGAGGTCCGGGCGTCAGGCACCACCGCCGCCGGTTCGCGAGATCCGCCTTCCGGGGCGCTTGAGCCGCCGGGCTGGGCAGGAGCAAGGATGAAACTCGGCCGTCATCTTGAACTCTCCGGCTATATCGGCCAGGGGACCGAAATTCATGGCACCGTGCGTTTTCGCCGCCTTCTCAGAGTGGACGGAATTCTCACCGGCCGAATCGAGTCCTACGATTCCCTGGTTGTCGGCAAGACGGGCCGGGTCGATGCGGAAGTCATCGTTGGCTCGCTGCAGGTGTATGGCCTGGTCAAGGGGCGGATTGCCGTGGACAAGACCATCGAGATTCTGCCCGGTGGCCGGGTGGAGGGTGACGTGTATGCCGCGGCGCCGGGGGTGAAGATTTCCGAGGGTGGGGTTTTTGATGGCCAACTCCATATGAACCCCGAGCCGGGGGAGACTGACCAGCGCCGGAGGGACGGCGAGACGCCGCCAGGTCCGCCGCAAGGCGCCTGAAACCACATGGTTTAGCTTGACCCTCCGAGAGGCGGGTGATATTTTTCACGCTTCCGAGATGAGCCTGTTTGGCGGGGATTTCACCGTTCAGTAGGGGATGAGATGGGCAACCGCACCATGGCCGTCCGCTATGCCAGAGCGCTGGCGGATGTGCTGTCGGGTGATACCGATCTGGCACGCGTGCAGGGTGAACTGGATGTGGTCGCGCAAATTTTGCGTGACGACAAAGAGATCCATGCGGCTCTCCTGTCATCCGGTTTGTCTCGCGCGCGCAAGATGGGACTGCTGGAACTGCTGGCCCGCGAGGCGGACTTCCATCCGGCCTGCCGGCGGATCTTGACCCTGCTGGCGGAAAGTAACCGGTTGTCTCATTTCGCGGAGATGCAGCAGGCGTTTGCCGTTCTCTGTGATGAGCGGCGCAAGATCGTGGCCGCCGAGGTGGTCACCGCTGTTGAAATCGATCCCGGGCAGGAGCAGGATTATCGCCGGTCCCTGGAGCGCTTGACCGGCAGACAGGTACGTCTTCAGATCAGGGTGGATCCCACCATCCTCGGCGGTGTGGTCACACGCATCGGTTCCGAGGTCTACGACGGCAGCGTGCGCGGCCGACTGCGGCGCCTTCAGACTCGACTGAGAGGGGAGTAACCGGTTCCATGGCTGATATCAAGATTGGCGAGATCACCAAGCTCCTTAAAGAGGAGATCCACGGCTTCAGTTCCGAGATCGACGTGGCCGAGGAGGGCACCATCGAATCGGTGGGAGATGGCATCGCCCGTGTCAGCGGCCTGGACAAGGTCATGTACGGCGAGCTCCTGGATCTGCCCCACGACGTGAAGGGCCTGGCTCTGAACCTGGAACAGGACAGCGTCGGTGTTGTTCTCATGGGTGAATCGTCCCTCATTGCCGAAGGCGACAAGGTGCGCCGCGGCGGCAGAATCATGGAGGTGCCGGTGGGCAAGGCCATGCTGGGCCGGGTGGTGAACGCTCTGGGCGAACCCATCGATGGCCGCGGTCCCATCGAGTCGGAGGAGTCCTACGTGATGGAGCGGATTGCTCCCGGCGTGGTGGATCGGCAACCGGTGACCATCCCCCTCCAGACCGGCATCAAGGCCATCGACGGCATGATTCCCATCGGTTGCGGTCAGCGCGAACTGATCATCGGCGACCGCCAGACCGGCAAGACGGCGCTGGCCATAGACGCCATCATCAACCAGAAGGGGACGGGCGTCGTCTGTATCTATGTGGCCATCGGGCAGAAGGCATCCACGGTGGCCCAGGTGGTGCAGACTCTCGAAGAGAATGGGGCCATGGGGCATACCATCGTGGTTGTCGCCGCGGCCTCCGATCCGACGCCGTTGCAGTATCTGGCCCCGTTCGCCGGCTGTGCCATGGGCGAGTACTTCCGCGACAACGGTCGCCATGCCCTCTGCGTCTATGACGATCTCAGCAAGCACGCCGCCGCTTACCGGGAGATCTCGCTGCTCCTGCGCCGGCCGCCGGGCCGCGAGGCGTATCCGGGCGACGTTTTCTACCTGCACAGTCGCCTGCTGGAGCGCGCCGCCATGCTCAGCACCGCCAAGGGCGGCGGCTCCCTGACGGCCCTGCCCATCATCGAAACACAGGCCGGCGACATCTCGACCTACATTCCCACCAACGTGGTCTCCATCACCGACGGCCAGATCTTTCTGGAGACCGACCTGTTCCACTCGGGCGTGAAGCCGGCTGTCAACGCCGGTCTCTCGGTGTCACGGGTCGGCGGCAATGCCCAGATCAAGAGCATGAAGGGTGTGGCCGGGACCCTGCGCCTGGAGCTGGCCCAGTACCGCGAGCTAGCCGCCTTTTCCCAGTTCGGTACAGACCTGGACAAGGCCACCCAGGCCCAGCTCGCCCGGGGCCAGCGCCTGGTGGAGATCCTCAAGCAGGGGCAGTACTCGCCCCTGGCGGTGGAAAAACAGGTTCTCATCATCTACGCGGCCACGGTGGGCGCCCTGGATGATCTGCAGCTCGACCAGATCCGTCCGTTCGAAGCGCGCCTCAACGAGGCCATGGACAACAGCTATCCTGACCTCCTGAAAAAAATTCTTGAGGAAGGGCGCAAAGGCAAGATTTCCAAGGAGCTTGGTGTCGAGATGGTCAAGGTCCTCGACGACACCCGGGACGCCTTCCTGCGCCTGCGAGAGGCGAGTTGATTTGGCCAGTTCCCTCGATCTGAAGCGCCGGATCCGTTCGGTGAAGAACACCCAGCAGCTCACGCGCGCCATGAAGATGGTTGCCGCCGCGCGCCTGCGCCGCTCCCAGGAACAGATCCTGGCGGCCCGGCCGTATGCTCACCGCATGCGTGAGGTGCTTGCGCGCCTGGCCTGCCGCACCGACGTCGAGAACCATCCGCTGCTGGCCGAGCGTGGCGATGAACGGGTCGAGATCCTGGTGGTCACTTCCGACCGGGGACTGTGCGGCGGTTTCAACAGCAGCATCATTCGCCGCACCGAATTGTTTCTGGCCGAGGCCGGACGAGCCAATGCACCGTTGCACATCGTCGGCCGGCGAGCCGCCGACTACTTCAAGCGGCGGCCGGTCAAGATTCATGCGTCCTACGCGGACGTCTTTCGTGACTTCGGCTTCACCAGGGCGCGGGAGATAGGCCAGGACATGGTCCAGCGCTTCATGCAGGGTGAGCTGGACGCCGTCTACATGGTCTACAACGAATTCA
>JAPUKF010000068.1 GCA_027295805.1 Acidobacteriota bacterium
CGTCATGGTGACCACTCCCCAGGCGGTCTGCCTGGAAGACATGAAGAAGTCGGCCCTGGCCATGAACAAGGTCAACATTCCGGTCCTTGGCATCGTCGAGAACATGTCCGGCTACGTCTGCCCCCACTGCAACGAGACCGAAGACCTGTTCGGCCGCGGTGGCGGCAGGCTTGCCGCGGAGGAGTTTGAAATTCCGTTCCTGGGGGAAGTGCCGCTCGATCCGCGGGTGATGATCGGCGGCGACACGGGCAAGCCGGTGATTCTCAGCGATCCCGAGGCACCGGTGTCCAGGGCCCTGCGCCGGGTGGCCCGGGCCGTGGCCGTGGAGATCCAGCGTGCCGCCGCCGTGGCACCGCCGCCGGTCCCCCGCGTGCCCACACCGCTGCCCACGGCAGGCTGAAGCCACCCGCAGTGGTTCATCTGGTGGACTACATCAGTGGCGGCGATCATTCGCCGCAGGGCACTAGGACGTCTTGGGAGACGGCTCCGGGGCGGGCGCGGGACTGCCGCTGAACTTTGCCGCCAGCGTCTGGACGACGTAGTCGAGCAGCGGAATGACGAACACCCCGGCCATGGTGCCCACCAGCATGCCGCCGAACACCGCCGTGCCCAGGGAGAGCCGGCTGTTGGCGCCGGCGCCTGAGGCGACCACCAGCGGGATGACCCCCAGAATGAACGAGAAGGCGGTCATCAGGATGGGCCGGAAGCGCAGGTGGGCGGCATCCAGGGCGGCATCGCGGATCGACTTGCCCTCCTCACGCAGCTGCTTGGAGAACTCCACGATGAGAATGGCGCTCTTGGACGCCAGCCCGATGAGCAGGATCATGCCGATCTGGAAGTAGATGTCATTGTCCAGCGAACGTGCCAGAGTGAAGATGACCGCGCCCAGGAGGGCCAGGGGCACCGACAAAAGCACAGCAAACGGGGTGGCCCAGCTCTCGTACTGGGCCGAGAGGAACAGGAAGACCAGGACGATGGCGAAGCCGAAGACGATGGGCGCCAGGTTGCCGGCGGCCTTTTGCTGCTGGGTCACGCCGGACCAGTCGTAACCCAGCGAGTTGGGCGCACTCTGCTGGACGATGCGCTCAACCTCGTCGGCTGCCTGGCCTTCGCTGAAGGCCGGAGTGGGTGTCCCGGTGATGGTGGCCGACGGGAACATGTTGAACCGGTTGATCGTCTCGGGTCCGACAGTGTGCTCGATGTTCACCAGGGTACTCAAGGGCACCATCTTGCCGTCCGAGCTGCGCACCTCCAGGCGATTGATGTCATCGGCGCGCATGCGGAACGGCTGATCCGCCTGGGCCATCACCTTCCAGGTGCGGCCGAACAGGTTAAAGTCATTGACATAGGCCGAACCCAGATTGGCCTGCAGGGTGTCAAACACCCACTGCAACGGCACGTTCATCCGCTTGGCCTTTTCCCGGTCCACGTCGGCGTAGAGCTGGGGTACGCCCCCCCTGAAGTTTTGGTTGACGCGGGTGATCACCGGGCTGGTGGTGCCCGCCGCTACTACATCGTTGGCAATCTGCTCCAGGACCCTCAGGCCGGCGCCGCCGCGGTCCTGCAGTTCCAGCTGAAAGCCACCGGCAGCACCCAGGCCGGCGATGGGGGGTGGGCCGAATGCAAAGACAATGGCCTCCTGGATCTGGCTCAACTGAGGCTGCACGAGCTGCATGAGCTCGAAGACCGAGTGTTCTCTCTCATCCCAGGGCTCAAGCGTGGCGATGATCATGCCGTAGTTGGATCCCTGGATGTTGTCCAGCATGGAGTAGCCGCCCACGGTGATGACATGGGCCACGCCCGGGAGTTCCTCTATCATCCCGGACACCCGATCCATGACTTTCTGGGCTCGCTCCAGGGAGGCACTGGCGGGAAGCTGGGCGTTGACGAAGAAGTAACCTTCATCCTCGCTGGGCACGAACCCAGCAGGCAGCAGGCCCATGGACCAACCGGCGACGCCCAGCAGGATCAGCACGACGATCGCCGCGATGGCCGAGCGCCGCACCAGGGCCCGCACGACCCCCAGGTATCCCCTGGTGCCGCTGTCGATGGCCGCGTTGAACCACTTGAACGGCCCCCAGCTGGGCTGCCCGGAGGAGGGGCGCAGCAGCAGGCCGCACAGAGCCGGGCTCAGGGTCAGAGCGTTGATGGACGAGAAGATTGTGGCCACCGAGATGGTGATGGCGAACGGACGGTACATGCGGCCGGTGAGACCTGGTAGAAAAAGTGAAGGCACGAAGACCGCCAGCAGAACCAGGGTGGTGGCCACGATGGCGCCGCCCACCTCGTCCATGGCCTTGGCGGTGGCCTCCTTGGCCGACAATCCTTCATCGGCCATGAGGCGTACGGTGTTCTCCACCACCACGATGGCATCATCCACCACGATGCCGATGGCCAGGACCCGCCCGAACAGAGTCAGGTTGTTGATCGACTGCCCCACCGCCAGCATCACCGCAAAGGTCGCGATGAGGGACACGGGGATGGTCACCGCCGGCACCAGGGTAGTGCGCCAGTCCTGTAGGAAGATGTAGACGGTAAAGATAACCAGCACGATGGCGATCAGGAGACTGGTGACCACCTCCTTGACCGACTGAGAGATGTACTTGGTGGAGTCATAAGGGACCGACCAGTCCAGCCCTTGGGGGAAGCGAGAAGAGAGAGTCTCCATGGCGTCCTGAATGCCCTGAGCCATGGACAGGGCGTTGGAACCGGGAAGCTGATAGATGCCCAGCATGGCGGTGGGTGCGCCATCCAGTTCGGCGTACCAGGCGTAGGTCTGTGACCCCAGTTCCACCCGGGCCACGTCGCGGACTCTCACGATCCGGCCGCCGGCGCCCCGCTTGACGATGATGTTCCTGAACTGCTCCGGATCGGTCAGGCGTCCCAGGGTGCTGACGGTGTATTCGAAGCTCTGGCCCTGGCTGGTGGGCGGCTCGCCGATCTTGCCGGCGGCCACCTGGATGTTCTGCTCGCGCAGGGCCGCGATGATGTCATTGGTGGTCAGGCTGCGGGCCTTCAAGAGAGCTGGGTCCAGCCAGATCCGCATGCCGAAATCCTTGGCGCCAAAGCTCTTGACCTCACCGACCCCGTCGACCCGGGCCAGGACGTCCGTGATCTGGGTGGTGGAGTAGTTGGACAGGTACATGTCGTCGAAGCGCCCGTCGGGAGACGACAGGCAGACGACCAGCACCAGCTGGGTGGATTTCTTCTTGGTGGAAACACCCTGCCGCTTGACTTCCTCCGGCAACATCGGCTCGGCGATGGACACCCGGTTCTGGGTGAGTACAGTGGCCATGTCCACGTCGGTGCCCACCTCGAACGTGACGGTCAGGGTGTAGCTGCCGCTGGCCGAGCTCTTGGACGACATGTAGATCATGCCCTCCACGCCATTGACCTCCTGCTCGATGGGTTGGGCCACGGTCTGGGCCAGGACCTCGGCACTGGCACCGGGGAACGTCGTGGTGACCTCCACCGTGGGGGGGGTGATGTTCGGGACGCTCTCCACCGGCAGCACCGGGATCGCCACCAGGCCCACCAGGACGAAGACGATGGCGATGACCAGGGCGAAGACCGGCCGGTAGATGAAGAACTTGCTGAAACCGCCCACGGCTATTCGCCTCCGGAGCCCGTGGTGGGAGTGACCGGCATGCCGGGGCGCGCTTTGAGCAGTCCCGCAAGGATGTAGGTCTCCCCGGCCGCAAGGCCACTGAGAACCGGGATGGTGCCGTCATCCTGGGGCTGGCCCAGTTCCACGGCCCGTTGCTCGACCATGTTGTCATCGCCGACCACGTAGAGGAACTTGCCGCTCAGATCGGTTCCCACCGCTTTCTCTGCAATGATCACCGCATCTTCCAGCAGGTCGCCCTGGATGGT
>JAPUKF010000069.1 GCA_027295805.1 Acidobacteriota bacterium
TCTCGCTCCAGACCGGAGTCAGGGCCACGTGCAGGCCTATCTTGCTCTCGTCGCGCAGAACAGATTCCCAGATGAGACCGTCAGGATTTGTCCATACGGGGTTGTAGACACGGGTGAAGTAGACCGCCAGACGGCCGCGCCCCTCGCTGAGAAAATGGGGCAAAAGGTAGGACAGCTCGTGGTGTGAGAGGGGATACTCACGCGGATAGAGCAGTTCATTCCAGCGGTTCTGGGGTGGCGGCTGAGAGAAGGGCGCCGCCACGAATTTGTCCGAGGTGTTGGGATTGGTGCCGCCGCGGGCGCCCACACCACCCACCAGGACCACCAGGAGCTGCAGGCAACGCGCCACCTGCCAGCCCCCCAGGTTGCCCGACGCCGCATTGCGCCACACGTGGGCGGCGAACGCACTGCCGGCGGCGCCGATATCCTGGGCCACCCGCGTGATCTGTTCCACCGCCAGGCCGCACTCTTCCGCCGCCCGCTGGGGAGTGAAGACGCTCAGATGTTTCGCCAGTGCCGCCAGGAAAGCCTCGAAGTCGGGACCATCACCACTGTCCACACCCGGCATTTCCCGCCAGTTGGTCCACTCCCGCAGGAAATCGAGATTGTGCAGGCCTTCGCGCAGGATCACATGGGCCATGGCCAGCAGCATCATGGCCTCGGTTCCCGGCCAGGGAGCCAGCCATTCGTCGGCCATAGAGGCGGTATTGGACAGGCGCACATCCACCGCGCACAGTTTCGCCCCCTTCTCCTTGGCTTCCATGATGCGCTGGGCGTGGGGAATGAAGTAGTGCCCGGTTTCCAGATGGGACGAGAGGAGCAGGATATAACGCGCGTTGGCAAAATCGGGGGACGGTCGATCGGCGCCGCTCCACAGGGCGTATCCCAGGCGGGCCGCTGCCGAGCAGACGTTCGTGTGGGAGTTATGTCCGTCCACACCCCACGACCGCAGG
This sequence comes from Acidobacteriota bacterium, assembly GCA_027295805.1. Classification (GTDB taxonomy): domain Bacteria; phylum Acidobacteriota; class Polarisedimenticolia; order SMYD01; family SMYD01; genus SMYD01. The sequence goes on from JAPUKF010000069.1 coordinate 954, forward strand.
ACCCGGTCCATGTAACCGTCGGCGCCGGGCCGGCCCACGTGGTACATGACCTCGTCATGGCGGTCCTCCCGCAGGGCCTTGGCGATGGCGTCCCCGATGGTGCCCAGGACTTCATCCCAGGTGGTGCGCTCGAACTCTCCCGAACCGCGGGGCCCGACACGCTTCAGCGGGTAGAGGATGCGCTCCGGGTCCTCGATCTGGTTCAGGGTGGCCGGACCCTTGGCGCAGTTGCGGCCCCGGGAGCCGGGATGATAGGGGTTGCCTTCCAGCCGCTGGATGGTCAGCGTCTCTCTGTCCACGTAGGCCATGAGGCCGCAGCCCGCCTCACAGTTGAAGCAGGTGGTGGGGACCAGCATCATCCGGCGCTCCACCCGGCGGGGCCAGGCGGCAGCATCGTACTCGCTCCAGTTGTCCCACTGTTCCACCGGCGGAAACGACTCCAGCGATGTCTCGGTCATGGACAAACGCCCGCCCCGCTCTTCACGGTTGCCAGGAGGTGTCATGGTTTCACGCTTTTTCGGCATCATGAATTGGGAGGAAGCTGGCCGGCGCGCACGAAGGCCCATTCGTAGGCGCCCAGCCCGGCGAGAGCGGCGGCGGCGGCAGCGAGGGGAGCCACGAAAGCCAGCATAGCCGCCAGCAGGCCGCCCACCAGAAGGCCATCCCGATAGGGACGCACCGGCCCCCAGGCCACGACTCCCAGAAAGGCCGCTCCCTGGCGGGCGTTGGCCGTGCCATGGCGGCGGTATCGCTCCACAAGAGAAAAGATGAGATGAACGGCGGCGGCCGCCGCCAGCAGACCCTGCAGGCGAGCGGAACCCGGCGCCATGAAGAGAAAGACCGCGGCGCCGCAGAGGACCGCCTGGACCAGTAGATGGGGCAGAAGAAGGCGGCTCTGCCACAGATCGCGTCCCTCGCACTGGCCGAACAGGAAAGCGGTGTACCCTGCCGCCGGCAGGGCAAGGACAGCAGCCGACCAGCGCAGCAGATTCGCCACCTCCTCCGCGCCGGCGAACCGCAGGACCAGGCCGCCTGTCACCACTCCCATGAATGCCGACAGGATCACCGCGCCCCAGACCAGCCAGCTACTCCAGTTGGGACGGGTGAGGATGCGCAGGAAGAGCAGCGGCCGGGCCAGGTCGCCGGCCAGGAGCAGCAGGGTGAACGCCATGAAGACCAGGGCCAGGAGATCCGGAAGAATGCCGGCTGCCAGCGGTCCGGCACCCAGAGGCACCGCCCAGGGTGCCAGGAGGGCGACACCGGCGGCAATCCCCTTGGTGATGAGATAGGCACCCACCGGCCAGCCCCACTCCACCTTGTGTTCCGTATCCAGCACGGTGACCGTGTCCGGTGCGACCGGCAGGCCGGCGGGCCACGCCTCGGGCTTGTGCATCGGGCGCTGGCTCCAGAGAAAGGTCTCCGGCCTGGCGGCCACGCCCGGCTGCAGGATCGTGGGCTCGTGCCCGGTGTAATGAACGTTGGGACCCGTGCCCTGTTCAGGACGGCGGACTTCAGTGGGCATGTCGTTGATCATGGTCGCGATCTCTGATCGGGGATCGTGCAAATCGCCGCTGATGATGGCCCGCTCCGGGCAGACCACGACACAGGCCGGCTCCAGGCCGCGCTCCACCCGGTGAGCGCAGAAATGGCACTTCTCCACGGCTCCCGAGTCTTCGTTGAGGTAGAGAGCATCGTAGGGGCAGGCCTGCATGCAGGCCCGGCAACCAATGCAGAGATCCCGGTCGAGGTCCACGATGCCATCAACCCGCTTCTCCAGCGCGTTCACCGGGCAGATGGTGACACAGGGCGCCTGGCTGCAATGATTGCAGCGCAGCACGGCGAAATGCCGCTTGACGTCCGGAAATGTGCCTTTCTCGGTGTACTTGACCCAGGTGCGGAAGCTACCCACCGGCACGTCGTTCTCGGCCTTGCAGGCCACCGTGCAGGCGTGGCAGCCGATGCAGCGCCCGTGGTCCATGAGAAAACCGTATTGCACCACGCCAGCCTACACGACCGGCTCTGGCGGGGCCAGAGTTGAAAATAAATCGGCAATACGGCTGGTTTGGGCGTTATGATAGGGGCAAACGCCGGAGGTGCCATGAATCACGCTGAGCTCACGCGAGATCAATTACTGGCCCAGGTCACCAGCCTCCGTCAATCTCTTGAGCTGGTGAAAGGTGCCGAAGCCCGCGCCCATCTGGCGGAAGAGCGCCTGCGCGACGTGGCCGCAGGCATCTCCGCCCAGACGGGCCCCCGGTTCTTTCAGTCCCTGGCCGATTATCTGGTCCGCGCCCTGGGCGCGGATTTTGCTCTGGTGGGGGAACTGACCGGCGAAGAAGCCGATCAGGTTCGGGTTCTTGGGCTGGCCGGTTTCGACCAGGAGCCGGGCTTCACCTACAGCCTCGCCGGCACACCCTGCGAGAACGTGATCGCGCAAAGTATCTGCTCCTATCCCGAGGACATCCCCCATCGCTTTCCCCACGACAAGATGCTTCTTCAGTTCGGCGTGGAGGGGTACGTGGGCACCCCGCTGCTGGCCGACAATGGAGACCCCCTGGGGCTCATCGCCGTCATGACACGCAAACCCATGAAGGATGTTCCCACTGTTCTGGCGGCGGTCCGCATCTTCGCCGCCCGCGCCGTGGCGGAGCTTAGCCGGACCCAGGCAGAGAAGGAACGGCAGCGACTCCAGTCGCAAGTTCAGCATGCCCAGCGCCTGCGCAGCATCGGGGTCCTGGCCGGGGGGATCGCCCATGATTTCAACAATCTTCTCGTGGGCATCCTCGGCAACGCGGGGCTGGCCTTGCGGCGTCTGCCGAGCGAATCACCTCTGCGCCACACCATGCAGCAGATCGAAACCGCCAGCCTGCGGGCCGCCGAATTGACCCAGCAGCTTCTCGTCTATGCCGGCAAGGGACAGGCCACCTGCGAGCCGTTGAACCTGTCCAGCCTGGTCGAGGAGATGACCGCCCTGCTCAAGACCAGCCTGAACGGCTCCGACATGCTCCACTTTCACCTGGCCCCCGATCTGCCGGCCATCGAGGCCGACCCCAGCCAGATCCGGCAGGTGATCATGAACCTACTCACCAACGCCTCCGAGGCCCTGGAGGGTCATGCGGGCACGGTCACCGTCACCACCGGCACGATTGAAGTCTCCCGAGTCGAGATGGGAAGCAGCGTGCTTCACGATGACCAGCCGGGAGGAACCTACGTCTTCCTCCAGGTGTCCGACACCGGTAGCGGCATGAGCAAGGACATGCGGGAGCAAATATTCGACCCGTTCTTCAGCACCAAGCTGGGCGGTCGCGGACTGGGCCTGGCGGCCCTGCTGGGCATCGTCCGCAATCATCGCGGTGCCATCTTCCTGGACAGTCAGCCAGGGTCCGGCACCACCTTCAGGGTGCTCTTCCCCGTCTCGGACCGGCCGGTGGCCGAAGCCCGGCAAACCAGGGACGGCTGCCTGGCCGAGCATGGCGCCGGCGCTGTCCTGGTGGTGGATGACGAAGAGGTGGTCAGGGATCTGGCACGCACCGTCCTGGACGAAGCCGGTTACGAAGTCCTGACCGCGGCCGATACTTCAGAAGCCGCCGACATCGTGCGAAACCGGCAGGATACCTTGCAGGTCGTGCTCCTGGATGCAGCCATGCCCCAGGGGAGCGGCCCCGCCCTCATGAAAGAGATCCACACCATCCGGGAGGACCTGCCGGTGATTCTCTCCAGCGGCTACCCGCAGGAAGAGGTCCACAGGCGTTACGGCGGGAGTGGCGAGGCCGGGTTCCTGCAGAAACCATACGGTCCCGGCGAGCTGGTGGACCTGGTGCGCAAGGTGCTCGTGCAGAGCTAGCGCCGTCCTCGTCGGCCAGATTTCCATCCTTCCCAGAGACCGAAGACTTTCATCTGGTCGCCCAGATCCGTACTGTCGATCAAGGCCTGCACCTGCTCCCGGCTCTGCCGCGACCAGGTCGCATCCATCTCGGCAAAGCCAAGGGTCACCGCCGCCGCGATGGCCGCGTTGAGACGCAACTGGCGCTGATCGACCTTGTCGAACGTGTCGGTGGCGGCATGGTAATTGGGGCCATAGGAAGCAGGTTCATGGTTGCCCACCAGGTTGCCGATTCCTTCCATCATGAAGTCGTAGTTATCCGTGCCAACGATGGGAACATCAATCTGACTGAAGGGGCCCAGGCCTTGAACCGGAGACAGGGCTTGCTCCACGGCCGCGGCAATCTCGGGCCGGCCGCCGGTGAAAAAGCCGGTGATACGGCCGCTCCCGATGTCGTAGGACGAAGCCATGACATGGTGATCCAGTTCATCGGCATGAGTCTGCGCATACCCCCACGAACCGTGCAAACCCTGCTCTTCGCCGTTGAACAGAGCGAAGCGGATGGTGCGCCGCGGACGGATCCCCAGCCGTTTCATCTGCCGGGCCAGGTCAAGGACCAGGGCAACGTTGCAGCCGTTGTCCAGGGCGCCAGTGCCTAGTCCCCAGGAGTCCAGATGGGCGCCGATGACCACGAACTCTTCAGGTGAAGAGGACCCTGCTATTTCTCCCACCACGTTGAACGCTTCATAGGCCGGGCCGCTGTTGATATCCAGCGTGACGGTCACATGGAGCTCATGCCCGCCGCGGAGCAGGCGCAGAGCCCGGCCCGCCTCCATTCGACTCATGACCAACATGAGCGCCTCGTTGGCCTCGCCCAGGGAAGCGTTGTGCCGGTAGAGCGTGCCCCGGGGGCGGGATCCCATGTAGATGACCCCTTTGACACCGGCCGCGAAGGCGCGCGCCTCGACCTGGGCGGCATGGCCATACTCGGCGAACAGGCCCTCGATATCCCGAAGCTCGGATGTCTCCACCAGCACAAAGGCGCCGCGAGCGCGTTCGCCCAGACGCGTGAAATCGGCGGCCTCACCTGTGCCACCGTCCATGAGTTGAGCCGTGGCTCCCGCAGGTGGGGTGCCGGCTGAAAACGGCATGGCCGCAACGGCTGCCGGGAACTTCACATCCTTGCCGGAAATGACCGCGGCCGCCGAGCGCTCCAGCCAGAGAGCGGGCATGGTGAAGGACTCCTGCCGGGCCGTGACTCCGGCCGCTTCGAAGCGGGCCAGTGCCCAACTCACCGCGCGCCTGTTGGCCTCGGAGCCGGTGGGCCGGCCGCCCACCGTATCGGTCAAATCTCGCAGGTCACTGATGAGCGGCGTGTCGCCCAGCAGCGCCGTCACCAGATGGTCGAATGCCTGCCCGGCCACCGCCGGCAGGATCCCGGCAAGAACAGCCGCCACAATGAGAAGACATCTGGACAGTTTCATGAGACCTCTCATCAGCGGGTCGGACTCTTGACGCGCACCGGAGGTGCCGGTTCAGGAATGCGGGGATCGGTCCAGTCGGTCAGCAGGCGCATGG
>JAPUKF010000007.1 GCA_027295805.1 Acidobacteriota bacterium
CATCGTAAAAATAGAGGGCATCCTGTCCGGTGAAATCGGCGATGGCGGAGGCCAGGGAGTCGGAGGTGAGGGGGCCGCTGGCAATGATGGCGATGGTGTCAGCGCCGGGCAGTTCGGTGGCTTCGTCGTGCCGGATCTCGATCTCGGGTCGATTCTCCAGGGCGTCATGCACCTGGCGGGAAAATTCTGCGCGATCCACCGCCAGGGCCGATCCGGCTGGAACTCTTGCGGCATCGGCTGACGTCAGGATGAGGGAGCCGAAACGCCGCATCTCTTCCTTGAGTAATCCGGCGGCGTTGGTGATGACGTCCGAGCGAAAGGAGTTGGAGCAGACCAGTTCGGCCAGGTCACCGGTCTTGTGGGCCGGAGTGGTCCGCCCGGGCCGCATTTCCCAGAGAACGGTCCGTACGCCCCAGCGTGCGAGTTGCCAGGCAGCCTCGCAGCCGGCCAGGCCTCCGCCGATGACATGGACAGGCTCGTTCACCGGCCCCCTCACTTCTTCGCTTCAGGAGCGACCACCGTCTCCTTGAATTCGCACTCCTCACTGGGGCAGATATGCTGGGTGCCCCAGCGCTTGGTGATCTTCTCCATGATATAGGGTGACTTGCATTGGGGGCACGGCTGGGGCAGGGGCTTGTTCCAGGCCACGAAATCGCAGTCGGGGTAATTGCTGCAGCCATAGAAGGTGCGGCCGCGGCGCGAGCGGCGTTCCACCACCTGCCCGCCCTTGCACCCCTCTTTGGGGCAGGGAACACCAATCTCTTTCAGTTTGATGTACTTGCAGTCGGGGTAGTCGGAGCAGCCGACATATTCGCCGAAGCGGCCGTTTTTCTGGGCAAGCTGTTTGCCGCACTTGGGGCAGGTCTCATCCAGCAGCTTGTCGGGAGTGCTGGTGACCTTGCCCTCAGCGTTGACCATGATCTTGCGCGTGTTCTTGCAGTCGGGGTAGCCGGTGCAGGCGATGAACTTGCCGAAACGGCCCCGCTTGATGATCATCTCCTTGCCGCACTTCTCACACGGATCCTCCACCACCGGAGTCTCCTCAGCGGCCTTGCCGTCCCCGTCCTCGCCGTCGATTTCCTGGGTGTTCTTGCACTCGGGATAACCACTGCAGGCCATGAACTTGCCGAAGCGGCCCCAGCGGATGATCATGGGCTTGCTGCACTTGGAGCAGGTCTCGTCGGTGGCCTCTTCCATGCGCTTGAAATCCTTCATGTTCTTCTTCGCGAGCTTGAGGTCCTTGTTGAACTTCTTGTTGAACTCGGTCAGGGCCTTCACCCAGTCCCGGGTCCCTTCCTCGATCCGATCGAGCTCTTCCTCCATGCTGGCGGTGTAGTCGACATTGATCAGATCGCCGAAGTGCTCCACCAGTTGTTCGCAGACCATGGTCCCCAGCTCGGTGGGACGGAACGTCTTCTGCTCTTTCTCCACGTACTCCCGGGTGGCGAGGGTCTGGATGATGGAGGCGTAGGTGGAGGGCCGGCCGATGCCGTTCTCCTCAAGGGCCTTCACCAGAGTGGCCTCGGAGTAGCGCGGCGGCGGCTGAGTGAAGTGCTGCTTGGGGTCCAGCTTGTTCATCTTGAGCTGGTCGCCTTCCGCCAGGGGCGGGAGAACGCCTTCCTTGACCTGGTCGGCGTCATCGTCACCCTCTATGGTGTCGGGATTGAGATTGCCGCCATAGACCTCCAGGAAGCCCGGGAACTTGAGGACCGAGCCGTTGGCACGGAAGATGGCCGGGCCCGCCTCGATATCCACGCTGGTGGTGTCGAAGATGGCAGGGGTCATCTGGGAGGCGACAAAGCGCTTCCAGATCAGGTTGTAAACCTTCCACTCGTCGGCCTTGAGCTGATCCTTGATGGCGTCGGGGGGCAGGTCCAGGCTTGTGGGACGGATCGCCTCGTGAGATTCCTGGGCGCCCTTGCGAGCCTTATAGACGTTGGGTTTGGCGGGCAGGTACTTGTCGCCATAGGTCTCGCCGATGTGGGCACGCACTGCCTCCAGGGCGTCGTCGGAGATGCGAGTCGAGTCGGTTCTCATGTAAGTGATGAGCCCCACACTGCCGTGTCCTTTGATCTCCATGCCCTCGTAGAGGTGCTGGGCCAGCATCATGGTGCGTTTCACGGCAAAACCGTGGCGGCTGGCGGCGGCCTGCTGTAGCTGGCTGGTGATGAACGGCGGCACCGGCTTCCGCGTTTTCTTCTTGGCGGTCACCTTGGTGACCGCGAATGATCCGCCCTTGACCGCTTTCACCAGCTTGTCCGACGCTTTCTGGTCCGGGATGCTGGCTTTTTTCCCGTCGATGCGGGCGACCTTGGCCAGAAATGGCGGCGGGTTGTCGCCTTCCAGGGTTGCTGTGAGGGACCAGTACTCTTCGGCCTTGAAGGCCAGGACTTCCCGCTCCCGCTCGGTGATCATGCGCAGGGCCACCGACTGGACGCGGCCGGCCGAGATGCCCCGGCGTATCTTCTCCCAGAGAAGCGGGCTCAGCTTGTACCCCACCAGCCGGTCCAGGATGCGCCGGGTCTGCTGGGCGTTGACCCGGTCCTCATCAATCTCGCTGGGTGAAGCGAAGGCGGCCAGGATGGCCTTCTTGGTGATCTCGTTGAAGCGGACCCGGTGAAACGGGGCGTCGGATCCTTGCGAGAGGAGTTCCTTCAGGTGAAACGAGATGGCCTCCCCCTCGCGGTCGGCGTCAGGGGCCAGGAAGACGGCGCTGGCCTTGCTGGCCGCTTTCTGCAGCTCGGCCACAATCGCCTTCTTCTTCTTATCGGCCACCACTACATAGGTCGGCGTGAAGCCATTGTCCTCATCCACCCCGAGCTTGGTCTTGGGAAGATCCCGGAGATGGCCCAAGGAGGCCTTGACCACGAAGTCCTTCCCGAGGAATTTGTTGATGGTCTTGGCTTTGGCCGGGGACTCGACGATGACCAGCGCTTTGCTCATGGCTCTCGGGTTCCTTTTCCGGCCGGCGGCGGGCCCGCGGCATGCGGGTCACTGTTCGGGCCTGAGGCGGTATCAATATAAGAGACCTGCCCCTCTTGTAAACCCCCCCTTGCATATCGGGGTCCCGGGAAGGCCCGGGCGAGGCCCCTCAGTTCGAGTCCCAGGAGGGCGGAAACCAGGGCCGGGACGGCCAGTCCGGTACGCCGGGCAAGATCGTCGATGGAGCTCGAAATGGCTGGATCCAGGGCGTTCCAGACCTCCCTGGCCCCCGGTTCCAGGTCGGGCGGGGGGGTCTTTCGGCGGATGGCGATGCGCCGGGCAACCTGGCGGATGATGTCGGCAGGAAATTCATCCACCACATCGGCAGCCGAGGTGGTGAGGCGGGCCCCCTGGCGCAGCAGGTCATGGGTGCCATGGCTGCCGGGGGCGGTGACCGGACCGGGTACGGCGTAAACTTCGCGGCCCTGATCCAGGGCCAGGCGGGCCGTGATCAGAGACCCAGAGCCTGCGGCCGCCTCCACGACCACCACGCCGCGGGCCAGGCCGCTGATGATCCGGTTGCGCCAGGGGAAATGCCGGGGCAGGGGGGGTGTTCCCGGTGGAAACTCGCTGAGAAGAGCACCGTGGGCAGCCACCGCGGTGGCCAGCCGCCGGTGTTCTGGTGGATAAATGATATCCGGGCCGCTGCCCAGGACCGCCAGAGCCCTGCCGCCGGTGGCCGCCAGGGCACCACCGTGGGCCGCGGCGTCGATGCCGCGAGCCAGTCCCGACACCACCGTGACCCCCGCGGCGGCCAGGTCTGGGGCCAGGATCCGGGCCATGGCCAGCCCGTAGGGGCTGGCACGGCGCGATCCGACGATGGCGACCGCCGGGTCGTCGGCTTCCACCATATCGCCGCGCACATAGAGAACCGGCGGCGGGTCATCGATTTCCTCGAGAAGGGCGGGATAGGCCGGGTCGCCCCGGGTCAGAACCTTGATCCGTGCCTTCTCCAGCCGGGGGCGGAGCTCTTCCGCCTGGCGGTTCAGAATCTTGGGCTGTGGGGCGAGGCGGGCCAGGGCTGCATCGGGGTCACCACCGGCGTCCTCCAGGGCCTTGCGAAGAGCACCGGGTGATACGGGGAGAAGAGAGAGAGCCATCCAGGTGAGGCGAGAGTGGGGCGCCACCATGAAACACCTCCATGGGGAAGGGAAGAGTGCTGACAGGGGATGTCAGGGCTGCAGGGGGGAAGAGATGGTCATCTTATCAGCGGATATCGAAAAAAATGACTCCGTGGAAGAGATTTGGGTTGACAGGGGTTGTATTATATGTGTATATACACGTATCAGGAGCATGCAAACATGACACAGAAAAACAGGATCACTGCAACTGACCGGGCGAACGCGGGCCATGTCTGCGCCTGCTTCAACCTGCGCAAGGCGACTCGCGTGGTGACGCAACTTTACGACGAGGCTCTGAAGCCGGCAGGGCTTCGCTCGACTCAGTTCGCCGTTCTCGCCGCAACCCGGGCACTCGGACCGGTCAGCGTCAATCAGCTTGCCGAGTGGATCGTCATGGACAGAACCACGCTGACGCGGAATCTGAAACCGCTGGAGCGGGACGGGCTGATCGCAGTGCGAGCAGGGGACGACCTTCGTGTGCGCCAGGTGTCGCTGACCGCCAAGGGGCGGAAGACTCTGGAGCGCGCCTATCCCATGTGGGAGAGCGTTCAGGCGCGGCTACGCGAGGAACTCGGCGATGCGCGTGTTGACCAGATGCTCGTGGATCTCAAGGCCACCGTTGAGGGTTTGCAGAGTTGAACTGGTATTTATTAACCTTTTAGGTGTATATACACCTTAGGGAGGTCGATCATGGATACATTGGCGATTTTCGGTCTTCAGTTCTCCTTGAGCCTCGTACTCTTCGGTCTGCTGGCGAAGTGGTTCCTGGCGCCCTGGTTGCAGGCCAAGCCGCCATCCGAGGCTCTCTTCTGGCTCACCTTGCCGCATGCAGTTCGCTACCTCGGCATGGTCTTCCTGGTTCCAGGAGTTGTCTCGCCATCTCTGCCGGCTTCTTTCGCTGTCCCTGCGGGCTACGGGGACCTGGCCGCCGGTGTGCTTGCCATGCTTGTGCTCATAGCGCTGCGTCATAACTGGGCTGGGAGCGTGGCGCTGGTGTGGGTTTTCAACGTCGTCGGCACGGTCGATCTCCTGAACGCGCTGAGCCACGCGGAGATCGTGCAGTACCTGGGAGCTGCCTGGTACATCCCAACCATGTTCGTGCCGGTACTCCTGATAACGCACCTCATGATCTTCGTTCGGCTGCTCAAGAAGGCGAAGAAGCACGGAGGACGTGATGAATAAGAAGGAGAAGCCCCGCACGACCCAGCGCCGCGATCGGCTCATCACCGCAGGTATCACTCTCGTAGTCGTTACGACCCTGCTGGGATTGGCCGGCCCCCTTGCCGGTCAGGGCAGCCGGGGATACCGCCGGATACGCTCCCACAGGTCACCCAGCAGATAGAACGAACCAGCCACCAGCAGGACGCCTCCCTTCGGTGTGGCGCCAAGGGCGGCTCTCCAGGCTGCCCCGGGATCCACGAAGGCCGCAGCATGGCGAGGCAGAATTTCCTTTAAAGCTTTTATTTTCATGCCTCTGGCATGTTTTGGTTGAGTCAAGATGACGGTGTCAACCAGCTTGGCCAGGGGACGCATCATAGCGCTGGCATCCTTGTCGGCCAGGACGCCGAACAGCAGGGTCACGGAACGGTCGCCGGACAGGTCGCGGATCTCGTGTGCCAGGCAGATCGTCGCGGCAGGGTTATGGGCGGCGTCGACCACCAGCAGCCGCCCGCTACTCAGGCGGCGGCGCTCGCAACGACCCGGCAGGTGCACGCCTGCCAGGGCCCGGCGCAGCGTCTTGGCTGCTGGCAGGTGGCCTCCGGTCCGGGCCAGAAGTGCTGTCGCCGCCGTCACTCCGAGAACGGCCTGCGCACCCTGATGTTCACCGCGAAGTCCCAGGCGCACACCGGTCATCCGGAGCGGAAGACAGCGGCCGGCCGCCGGCCGCGCGGCGGCCAGGTCCAGGTCCCATGTGCCGGGCCCATGGCGGCGGGCGACGCTGCCGGGCAGGGAGGTGAAACGAGCGCCCCGGCGGCGGCATTCACGACGAAAGATGCGCAGCAGCTCGCGCCGCGGTTCGAGGGTCAACACGTCCTGCTCACTCTTGATGATGCCCGCCTTGTTCCAGGCGATGCGCGTCAGGTTTTTACCCAGATACTCGGTATGGTCCCGATCGATACCCGTGATAACAGCCACCTGGGCGGGAATCACATTGGTGGCGTCGTACCGTCCTCCCAGGCCGACCTCGAAGACAGCGGCTGTGGCGTGGCCGGCACGGGCCTGCAGGAGAGCCGCCGCTGTCAGAACCTCGAAGTAGGTCGGCTGCAGGCCCAATCGGCGTCCGCGTCCCAGGTGCGCCACCGCCGTACGGACTTCAGCAAGTCGCAGGCTCAGGGCATCGCGGCGGATGGTCCGGCCGTCAAGGCGAATCCGTTCGCGCAGGTCGGCCACATGGGGCGAACTGTAAAGCAAGGTGCGCTCACCCGCGGCGGTTAACGTGGCCGCCACCATGGCCGCCGTGGAGCCCTTGCCGTTGGTGCCTGCAACCAGCACCACCGGCAGTCCGCGTTCAGGATGGCCCAGCGCCGCCAGCAGGGTGCCGACGGCATCCAGGCCCAGCTTGACTCCGAACCGCTGGCGGGATCTCAGCCACGCGAGAGGGTCGGCGGCCACCGGACGGGGGCCGGCGTCAGGAGCCGGCCGGCAGCGCCGGCTCGGCGGGAACCGGATCCATGAGCAGGCGCAGACAGGTGATCAGCTTCTCACGCATTTCCTTGCGTTCGAAGATCAGGTCGACCATGCCATGCTCCAGGAGAAACTCGGAGCGCTGGAACCCTTCAGGAAGTTTCTGGCGGATGGTCTGCTCAATGACCCTCGGTCCTGCGAAGCCGATGAGAGCGCGGGGTTCAGCTATATTCAGGTCGCCCAGCATGGCGAAGGAGGCCGTGACACCACCGGTGGTGGGATCGGTGAGGATTGAAAGGTACGGGATGCTCGCATCATCCAGTTTGCCCAGCAAGGACGAGATCTTGGCCATCTGCATCAGGGAGAGGACACCTTCCTGCATGCGGGCGCCGCCGGAGGCCGAGATCACGATGAGCGGGTGCCGGCGCTCGAGAGCACGCTCGACATTGAGCGCTATTTTCTCGCCCACCACCGAGCCCATGGAGCCTCCCATGAAGGCGTACTCCATGGCGGAGATCACCACGGGCGAACCGCCCATGCGGCCGGCGGCATTGATCACCGCGTCCTCCATGCCGGTTTTCTCCCGATACTGCTTCAGGCGATCTTTGTAGGGCTTGGTGTCGGTGAAACGCAGTGGGTCGGTGGCCACGATCCCCAGGTCCAGCTCTTCATAGATGCCGTTGTCGAACAGGGCGGCCAGCCGTTCCCGGGCCGAGATGCGAAAGTGATAGTTGCACTTGGGGCAGACGTTGGCCCGCGCGAGAACCTCCTTGCGGTAGATGATCTCTTTGCAGGAATCGCACTTGACCCACAGCCCTTCGGGGATGACGGTGCGGTCCTCCCCGGTGATGGGGGCCTTGGGTTGCTTATTTTTCTTGAACCAGGCCATCTATGCCTCAAGCCGGGTGTGGTGATTCAAGAGCCGGTCTTGGCGCGAGAGGCCGGCCTGTTCGATTTGTTCAGCAGCTTGTTGATGGCCGCCATCAGCTTGGGGGCTTCCATGGGCATCTCGAGGAAGTCGTCGGCTCCGTGAGTGTGCATCGCCTCGTGGCGGTATTTGCGTCCCTTGTAGATCGAACTCATGACGACCACCGGTGTCTTGCGCCCCAGGGTGGTTTTCTTGAGGTCGGCGCAGACTTCAAAGCCATGCACTTTGGGCAGCATGGCTTCCAGGAGGATGAGATCCGGTTCATTCTCAAGAAAGGTCGCCATGGCCGTGGCGCCATCCTTGGCGAGCAGGACGTTGAACCCGTTCTCCTCCAGAACCTGGCGATGTTGTTCCTGACTGCGCGGGTCATAATGAATAACGAGGATTGTGGATGAGGTCATGGACATTCCTGAAGCATGAAAGGGGTGGCGTGAGGCTAACACAGCGGCTCGCACGCTGGCAACGCCGCACCGTATCGGGTAAAAAAGACGTGATATGGATATGAAGGCTCACGGGGATCTTGCGTGTGCAGGCCTTGCGGCGGCACGGCGCTGGGCCGGCCGTAACGCTCTCGGCGATGCCTATCTTGAGGAGATCATGGCGGTTACCTGGCGGCGAGCTGCCGGCCGGGCCGCTCCCTTACAGGCTTATCATGACCGGGGCGCCGCCATCCGGGTCTGGGTAGGTGAAGAAATGCACCTGGCCTCCGCCGACGGTCCCGCGGGCCCGGCCGTGATCGCCTGCCTGCGCCAGCTGGAGTTGCCGGCGGTGAGGGGTGCGTCCGCCATCGGGGTCGTGGACGGCCTGGCGGCTGGCCGTGATATGCCCCGCGCCCGGGCCACAGGAGATGAAGCCGATTTTCTGGCCCGACTGGAGGCGGGGTTACGCCGGGAAATGGGCCAGATGACCTGGGATCTCTCCCTGGAGGATCGAGCCCGCGTCACTCTGGTGGCCGATGACCAATCCCGCCTGGCCGGCGAGTCGTACCGCTGGTTGCGTCTGCGCATCAGCGGGCGGGGCGAGGGCGGACTCGCCGGCTGGTCCGGTGGCGCCGGCGAACTGGATTCCCTGAGCCGGGCGTGGCCGGTGGCCCGCCTTGCCGGCCTGCTCAGGCGACGCTGGCAGGGAAGTCGCGTGCCTCCCGGCAGCCGCCCTCGATGCACATCCGACACGCCGGTGGTCTTTGCCTCGGGAAACGGCGCCCTCCTGTTGCACGAGCTGATTCATGGCCTGGAAGCGGATCAGCAGGCGCGGGGATGGTCCTTCTGGCCGCCTGAGGGTGGCGAGGTGTCTTCACTTCTGACAATCTGGGACGATCCCACCCGGCCTGGTCTGCGGGGGTCGTTTCGCTGTGACGATGAAGGCAGGCCGGCGCGGCGCCGTCTCCTGGTGCGGCAGGGACGCATCGTCGGTTCTCTGGGCGACCGGCGCCACGCCGGCGGAGTCGCCGGCGCTGAAGATGGCCATGGGCGGCGGTCTTCGCGCCACCATCCGCCCCGTCCCCGCAGCGCCAACCTCTATATGGCCGCTGGAGACATGCCCAGTTCGGCCATGAGCTTCGTCCCCCGCCCGGTGCTGTGGATTCATGATCTGGAAACCGGCGCCACCGACCCCCGGACCGGCCACGTCTGCCTGCGTGTCAGTGACGGGGAGTGGTTTCAGGATGGCCGCCCGCTGGGGCCGGTCAGCGGCCTCTCCCTGCAGGGTTGGCTCCCCGACGTTCTGGCTCGCATCGACCGGGTCGCCGGTGAACGGGCTGCCGACAGCGGCGCTGCCACCTGCGGTCGCGATGGCGAGGGCGTCCCCATCGGCTTCCTGACCCCGGCGTTTCGCACTTACGGCCTCATGGAGACCGCGTGAATCCCGTCCTGGTTCTGCAGGAGGCCGTGGACGCGGCCCGGGCCGCCGGCGCCACCCGCGTGGATGCATTTTACCGCAGCTCCCGCACCCATCTGCTGGTCCTGGAGGCCGGTCGGCAGGAGTGGATCGAGCGCAGCGAGGAAGGCGTTGCCGTGCGCGCCTGGGCTCATGAGGGTGAAGCGGCCCTGGCGGCCGCCACCGGTGGGGCCGATCCCCGGGAACTGGGCCGCCGCGCCGCGCAGGCCGCCGGCATCACCACGCCGGCACGGCGGACCGGCGAGGCACCCGTCGAGGGTGAGCCAATGGCTCCAGCGGAGGTAGAGTTAGCCGATCTCCCCTCATGGGACCCGGAGTTCCTGCGGGCAAGCCGCCGGGATCTGGAGCTCCGCCTGCGGGAACTGGCGTCCGTCGCCGGCGTCGCCTGCCGGGCCGGCTTGCCCCAGACCACGCGGGCCGTCCTGCGCCTGGCCACCATGGACCGCCACCTCCTGGCCGTGGACGGTCGTAGGCTACCGTCCCGCTCGACACTGGCCTCCTTCCACCTGCGTTTCCCCAGTGCTTTCGGGCTGAGTTCCATCGAGATCGTATCCCGTCGCCTGGCGGATCTGGATACGGCGCCCCTGGTGCCCTGGCTGGCGGCTCATCCGACGCCGGCATCCTCCCTGGAATACTGGCGGGCCATGCCCGCCGAGGACGGCGACACGAGTTTGACTCTGGCGCCCAAGGTCATGGCCTCCCTGATGGTCAGTGTGGCCGCCCGCGCGGCCGCCACGGGGAAGGCTCTGGCCTGGCCGGCCCCGGCCATCCTGCGCGACGATCCTCTCATTCCATGGGGACCGGGATCGACCCTCCTCGATGGGGAGGGGAGCGCCACTCGCGCCCAGACACTGGCGGGACCTGAGTGCTCGGCGAAGGAAGGTGCCGCGCCGGTCGCCCTGGCGCCGCTGCGGATGTCGTTTCGCGAGCCGCCGCGACCCCTGCCGACCAATCTGGTGCTTCAGGGCCTGCCGTCCGGCAGCAGTGCTGCCTCGGCTGCCCGCCTGCACCTGCTGGACGTGGTGACCCGGCAGGGCGGGAGGCTGCTGGTGCGCGGCACCAGGCGGCGGGATGAGGGGGGCGACAGGGCGATCCTGGTGGAGATCCCGGCCCGTTTGGAGGCGTACTTCTCCGCCCGGGCGACCGCAGGGCCGGCCCAGCCCTTTCTGGTTTCGGATGCCTTCATCGCGACGCCGGCGGTCACCCTTCCCGGCTGGACCCTGCACCGGCTCTCATAACCTGTCCGGGACCCCAGCCGTGCCGCAAGGAAAACGTCCGCCGTCATCACGTCGGCGATCCCCTGCGTGGGGCCTAGAAGATGAGCCAGCGGATGCCCATGCGCAGGGAATGATCGGCTTCCAGCTGGTCGCCATGGAGATTTTCCGCCACAGGGAGTTGCAGGGAGGCCTCCACCAGGAATGTCCGGCCGATCATGTACTGGATGCCGGGGGCGATGAACAGGCTGGTGCCCCCGCTCGCGGCGATATCCGTGCCACCGGCCCGGTTCCTCCCGCTGCGCACGCCGTTGAGTTCAAGAAAGAGATTCAACTGGGGTGAGGGATAGGTCCCGTAGATGCGCGGCGAGGCGCGGAAAGCAAGAGCGGCATCTAGCTGGAGCTTGTCGCCGAAGCGAAAACCGTCATCGCTGGTATTGACGCGGTAGATCAGGTCGCCATTGATGCCCCAGCGCTGGCGCAGGGCGGTGATGACGGCGCCGCCCGCGTAGTCCACCGAACCGGTCCCCAGTTGCAGGGATGGTGGCAGCAACGAGCCATCCTCTGAACGCTCATCATCTTCACCGGTGGGAAGTTTGAGGGACGCGAGCAGGCTCAGCCGGGTTGTGCGCCGCGGGCGGTCGCGCTGCAGAATCTGGTACTTGGCTTTCACGGTCAGATCGCCGAAGCCGGAATCGCCCAACCGCCGGCGCTGGCCGCCCTGGGACAGGACCAGTTCCTTATCCAGGTAGGGGATGGCGCCTGCTACAACCAGGCGGTTGGGGATGACCTCGTACGGAAGAATGAGCGGCACCGCCATGACGCGCAGGTCACGACCCGGAGCGGACCGGTCCATGCGGTCGATAAATGAGCGAAAGGCCGCCCCTTGCAGGCCGGTGACGAAGGCAGTTTCAGTCCGTGGCGGCGGCCCGTTGGCGAAGAGGCTCAAAGGCACGGCAGCCAGAATGAACAGAGACAGGGCCCGCCACGGGCGGCTGCGGCTAATGCGCGGCATCAGCTGCGCTGAATTCATCCACGGTGAGAGCGTAGGAAGGGGCCCCCTTCCCCTCCGTGTTCCGGTCCTGAATTTCGCCGCTGATGGTCACGCGCTCGCCATCCGTTGCGCCTGCCCGCAGTCGATTCAGTTCGACACCCCCCGCCAGAAAGATCACCTCAGGAGGGTCGTTCAGGCGCAGGGCCAGATCGTCGCCGGCGGTCACGAGGGTGCCGGTGAGGGTTGCATGGATTGTTGTCGGAGTGAACCCGCCCCGGCGAACTGCCTTCCTGATGGTGTCGAAGTCGATGGTGTGATCAGGAGCGTAGGTCAGGGTGGCCGTTCCCTCGTCGACGAGAATCTCCAGATCCATGACGCCGGGAATCTTCTTGAGGTTCTTCTCCAGGCCATGCGCACAGAAAGGACAGGTGAGACCATCCACCTTGACGCGGACCCGGGAGGAGTCGCCTGCCGCTGGGCCGGTGGGTTCGGCGCCGGGGGTCGCGGTGCCGGTGATCACCGTCATGGCCAGAAGGAGAAGGAAGATCCTGCTGGCGGTCAATCCAGGCTGCGAACGGCTGGTGGTCGGCATCAAGTCTCCTGTTTCAGGCCGGCGGTCCGGTTTTTCAATCAATCCCCAGCGCTCGTGTGGGAACGGGGAAGCTACAGCGGGTTCCAAGGGTGATCCTCCACAGATGGAGGATATAAGGTTATTATGTTGTTCTCTCGGATATGGAATGGGTTCTCGGCGCCGCTGGCTGGTCCCGGCGGCGACAGAAGCCGGGTGCCGGTTCAGGATCAGGACACCTCAGGAGGGTCAATGATGAAGAAACGATTGAGTGTGATTGCCGCAGTGATGTTTCTGGCCATGGGCGCCTTTGTCATGGTGCATGGAGAAGAGGCGCATGGCGAGGAGCAGGTGACGGTCAAGGGTGAGATTGTGGATATGGCCTGCTACGTTGCCCATGAGGCCCGCGGTGCCGAGCACCAGGATTGCGCAAAACGCTGCGTCAAGGGCGGCCAGCCCATGGGCCTGCTCACCGAGGACGGAAACCTTTACCTTCTCTATGCCAGTCACTCTGATGGATCGGCATTCGAGCAGGCCAAGGAACTTGCCGGTGAGATGGTCGCGCTGACCGGGAAAGAATCGGCTCAGAACGGCATCAAAGGTATCGAAGTGGCGAGCGTCGAGAAGTCCGACGGTTGAAATCTCGCTGGTTGCGGGTTCTGATCGTCGCGGTCTTCGTGGCGGTCCTGCTCTTCGCGCTGGGACCATGGATGGTGAGCGCCTGGTGGCGGCACCGGTCTGCCAATCCGGTCCGGCGCGGAGTACAGCTCGCCCGTGAACTGGGCTGCTTCTCCTGCCACGGCGATCTGGGCCGGGCCGGCATCGCCGACCCCGGCCATGAAGAGAAAGGTGTTCCGGGATGGGGCGGCGGCGTCTGGATGATGTACGTTGCCAACGATGAAGAAGTCAAGCGGTACATCCTGGACGGATCCCCGCAAGACCACGCGCCTGCACAGACCGCGGCCCACGAACACGCCGAGCACATGGAAATGCCGGCCTACCGCGATCATGTCAGCGGCACCGATCTGGACGATCTGGTCGCGGCCTTCAAAGTTCTGTCGGGCATGCGCAAGCCACCCGGCGGTTCTCCGGCGCGGAAGGGATACGACCTCTCCCGCCAATGGGACTGTTTCTCGTGCCACGGTCCCGCCGGTTCCGGCGGCTTACCCAACCCCGGTTCGTTCACTGGCTTTGTTCCCGGCTGGTATGGAGCGGACTTCAGCGAGATGGTCCAGAGCCGCGCCGAATTCGATGCCTGGATTCATGAAGGATCCATCGCCCGGCTGAGGGATCACTTCATGGCTTCTCGCTATCTCGAGAGCCAGCGCCTCAGCATGCCGGCCTACGAACAGATGACCCCGGCGCAGCTCGATGAACTCTGGGCCTACACCCAGTGGCTTCAGGAAACCGACGGCGGGTACCAGGGAGAGGCCACGCCCTGGTAGCGTTGTCTTTAACCTGGCCACTCAGGCAGCAGAGGTGTCAGGGCCGCCAGCAGATCGGCGTGGGTGTCGTGGCGTTGCAGGGCGGCCCGGGCCCGGGTCAGGGCAGCCGGCAGGTAAGCCAGGTAGGATGAGCGGCCGTACAGCACTTTCTGGGCCGCGAAGGTGCCGGCCGCTTTCAGCAGGCGCTGGGCGGCCACGGCATCCAGGCGCTCGCCGAACACCGTCGCCGGTTCCTTGAGGCCGCGGGCCTGCCGGAACTGTCGGATGCATTCACGGGTGCGGGACACCTGGAGATCCACGTACGGATCGTAAAGCAGCGAGGCGAGATCGTAGGTGTCCGGTCCGCGCCGCGCATCTTGATGATCGATGGCCACCAGCCGGCCGTCCGCTGTTACCAGCAGGTTGCGGGTGTGGTAGTCCCGGTGGCAGAGAACCCTCGGTTCTCGGTCCAGGCGGGTGCACAGGCGCTCGAAAGCCGCTTCCACCGCCCCTCTTTGGCGGTCCGTGGGTTTTATTCCGTGCAGGCCCAGCACAACATGGGTGAAGAAATAGTCCAGCTCGAAGCGGAAACGTTCGGCATCCAGTGCCAGGCGCCCGGCCTGGAGGTTGGGGTTGAGCCGCGGCGTCCCATGCTGCTGCAGGCGAACGATGTGATCCACGGCTCTCTTGTAGAGCGTCGCTACGACACCTGCCGGCCCTTTCGCCATGAGTACGTGTTGCAGCAGGCGATCGCCGAGGTCTTCAAGGATCAGGATGCCCGCCGCAGGTTGTCGGGAAAGAATGCGGGGCACCGGCACGCCGGCGGTCATGAACAGATCCGTTGTCTGCAGAAAGGGGAACTCCACCGCATCAAAGGAGCTGTCGTGGAGAGCGATGATGACCGTCTCGGCTGCGGCGTCTCCGGAGTGGCCGGAGGCGCCGCCGGTCGTGGCCCGGTAGTACATCCGGGTGGAAGCATCCCCGGCGAGCAGGTCCACGCGGACATCCTCGCCACCCCAGCCACGTGCGGCGTCGGCCACGGCAACCGGGATGGTGGCGCGGGGAGGAGAGGAGTCAGAAGTCAGCACGCAGAAGCCCTTCCCAGGCACGCACGCCGGCCGGAAACCCGCCGGCGGGTGCAGGCAGAATGGCAGGAGCGAGAACAGCCCGCTGCACCTCGCAGTCTCCTGGAATCCTGGTGCGCGGCCCGGCGATGACCTCCCGAAGATGGCCGCCGTTGCCGACACGCACGCCATCCATGAGGATCGAGGTGGTGACCTCCACGCCTGCGCCGATCTCGACCTCGTCACCGAGGACGGTCCCCGGCCCGAGCACGGCGCCGTCGCTCAAGCGGCAGCCGCGCCCGCGCAAGGGGGATTCTTCCAGGGCACTCATCTGGCCCGCCAGATAGCGATCCGGTGTTCCCAGCTCGACCCACCTGTCCGGAGATACCACCACGGCGGGCGGTACGCCTTCGGCCAGCATGGGAAGATACAGGTCGGGCAGGAACTCAGACGGGCCCGGCGGCAGGCGATCCAGGATCTCCTCCTCCAGCAGATGAATGCCGGTGAATATTCCGGGCGGGTGATGACCGCCGGCCATTGTCTCGCCGAAACCGAGCAAGGAGCTGCCGTCGTGCTGGACCGGTGTATAGCCACAGCCTTCCCGCCAGGGGACGAGGACCAGGGTGGCCGCACGGCCAAGACGACGATGGGCCGCCCCCATGGCGTCCAGATCGATGCCGCAGATCATGTCGGAGTTGAGGCAGAGCAAGGTGCCGTCGCCACGCAACTGTGCCGCCGCACCATGCAGGCCGCCCGACGTGCCCAGACGCTCTGCTTCCGGGGAAAGGTGGATCATCACGCCATCCAGATCGAAGGTGTCCGTTGCCGGGGTCGTGCCGGCCCGGCTTTCCGTCGCCAGGAGGCTTCTGATCGATTGCGGCTGGTGATGGAGATTGACCACGACGTCGCTGATGCCGGCCGCGCGCAGGTAGTCGATCTGGCGCAGCAGGAGGGGACGGTTGAGGTACGGAAGCGTCGGCTTGGCCCGGGTGAGGGTCACCGGCACCATGCGCTTGCCGAAGCCGGCCGCCAGCAGCATGGCCTTCAAAGGTCGGCCTTCCCGGGGAAGACCAGTTCGGTCGGCTCCCCCGGCTCACCTGCATCTTCCCACAGGCGCAGGTGCAGGGCTCTGTACGAGTCGTTGATGTAGTCGGCACGGTTGAAACCCAGCCGCCCGGCAAAACGATCAATGTCGGCGGGTTCACCCTCCAGCTCCAGATAATTGCCCAGGGGCAGCTCGTCCAGGGTGATGATCAGATCTCCGGCGCGAAAGACACGCCGGTATTTCTGATATCGGTATGAAGTCACAAAGTCGGCGGCGCGCAGCGTGGCCAGCAGCCCATGCCCGTCCTCCACCACGCTTTCCTGTTCGTGGCGAATCTTGTAATCGCCCTCGTCTCCGGTGATTTTTTTCTTGACCGTGACCAGGCCGCGCCCGTCCACCAGGCGCAGGCGCAGCATCACTTGGCGCTGGCGCAGGCGGCCATCGGTGAAATCAAGAACATGATTGTCTTCCAGGGCCCGGGGTGCGGCCACCGTCGCGCCCATCGCCTGCAGACGCCGGGCCATCTCCTCCGGGTCGGTCACCGGCAGCTTGATCTCGACTTCAAGATGGGATGTCACGGCAGAGACGGTCAGGAATCGAGTCCGTGGAGGCGGGCCAGATCATCCAGGCGATCCGCCAGCAGCGACTCGGGAATGGCGACCGGTTTCTCGGTGATCACAAGGGTCAGACGCTCACCGTCATAGTCGTATCGGCCGGCGAAGCGGCCCAGGAATGTCTGCCCCACCAGAAGGCCGGAAAGGTCATCCCCGTCCACCTGAGCACCCAGCTTGCGCACTTCCTGGAGGATTTTTGTGACGGCCGATGCATCACAGCGAATTGTGCGGGTCAGTTCCATGGGGCCTCCGGTGCCGGTGGGGAGGTCGATTGTAGCGCTCCGCCGGGTCCGCCGGTTGTACTGCACCCAGAAGTAAGCCCCGTCTCTTGACCGCGGGTGGCCGAATGGCGACACTCATGCCATGTCCGATGTCAGCCGCGCCGAGGTCCTGGCCCTCGAGAAGGTCGAGTTGCACCAGCACGTGGACGGCTCCATCCCTCTACCCATCCTGTGGCGCACCATGGTGGAGAACGGCCTCAATCCCGTGGACAGTATGGAAGAGATGAAAAAGATGGTCATTCTCCAGGCCGATGAGGAGGGGACCCTTCTCCGCTACCTGGAGAAGTTCCATTACCCCCTGTGGGTGACCCAGTTTTACGAAAATATCGTGGAGGTGGTGGAGGGAATCGTCACGGCCACCGCTTCCCAGGGCGTCAAGGTCCTGGAGTTGCGTTATGCGCCGGTGATTCACACCTTCGGCGGCCTCACCATCCGCCAGGCCATCCGCTCGGTCCTCACCGGCCTCAACCGCGGCGCCGTCGAGAATGACCTGCAGGTGGGCCTCATCATCATCGCCATGCGCCACCATGGGCCGCACATCGCCAAGATTCTCGCCCGTTCTGCCATCTCGGAAGCCCAGCATCTGCACCAGGCGGCGGGAGTGATCGGTTTCGATATCGCCGGTGCCGAGGTGGGTAACCCGCCGCGGCTCTTCGTCGAGGCTTACCGCATCGCCAATGCCGGTCAGCTGGGACTCACGGCCCACGTTGGTGAGGATGAAGGGCCCGAGATGATCTGGCAGGCGGTGGACACCCTGGGTGTGGACCGGATCGGTCACGGCTGCTCGGCCATAAGCGATCGTGAACTGATGCGCCGCCTGGCCCGGGACAAGATCATGGTGGAGTGCTGCCTCACCTCCAACCGCCAGACCGGGTCGATCTTCCCCGGCGAGCCCCATCCTATTTATGCGTTCCTTGAAGCCGGTGTGCCGGTGGCCATCTGCACCGATAACACCACGGTCTCGGCCACCAACCAGGTCAAAGAGAATCTGCTGGCCAGCGCCAACCTCAATCTCGACGATCTGGCGGCCATTCATCGCCGGGCGCGGCGAGCCTCTTTTATTGCCGGCCTCGATTCCTGACACGAATCGGCGCAAGAAGAGGGGATAAGATGCAGCGTCTTTTTTTCGTTCTGGGAGCGCTCTCCGGTTGCATGAGTGTGGCCGCCGGCGCGTTCGGTGCCCATGGCCTGCGGGCACGGATCTCGGTCGATATGCTGACGTCCTTCGAGACCGGAGCCCGCTACCAGATGTACCACGCCCTGGCACTCATGGTGGTGGCCTGGGCCGCGGGTCGCTGGCCCGGCACCGTCACCAGTTCGGCGGGCTGGTTATTCGTGGCGGGCATCATTCTTTTTTCCGGCAGCCTCTATGTCATGTCCCTCACCGGCATGCGCTGGCTGGGAGCCGTCACGCCCCTGGGCGGGCTGGCTTTCCTGGCGGGCTGGCTGTGTCTGGCATGGGCTGCCCTGCGCGGCGGTTCCGCCTTATAATTGTCGGCCATGAAAGAGACAGAGCATTTCAGCCCAGCGGCCGCCGAGGAACTGTACGGCCTCAACCGCTGGGGGAACGGCTATCTGGGCGCCGGTTCCGATGGTCATCTGCAGGTTCGTCCTGACCGCCTCCTCGAGAAGGCCATCGACGTTCAGGCTGTGGTGGAAGAACTGGGCCGGCGCGGCTTCGGGACGCCGGTACTGTTGCGCTTTCCCCAGTTGCTGGCCGGCCAGGTGGCCTGCCTGGCCACGGCGTTTGATCGGGCCATTGAAGAATTCGATTACCCCGGTGGCTTCCACCCTGTTTTTCCCCTCAAGGTGAACCAGAACAAGCCCGTGGTGGATGCCCTTCTGCAGTCGGGCTGGAACCATTCCCTCGGTCTTGAGGTCGGTAGTTTTCCGGAAATGCTCGCGGCCACGTCTCTGGCCTTGCCACCGGACGCCTTGACCATCTGCAATGGCTACAAAGATGCCAACTATCTGGATGCCGCCGCTCTGGCGGCCCGTCTTGGTCGCAAGGTCGTGGTGGTCCTGGAGAAGCCGTTCGAACTGGATGCCTATCTGGACATGGCCCGGCGCCAGGAAGTTGTTCCCTTGGCGGGGATCCGCATCCGGCTCCAGGCTCGCGGCAGCGGCATGTGGGAGAAGTCCGGGGGGGTGGCCAGCAAGTTCGGTCTCGGTACCGCTCAGCTTCTGAATGCCATCGAGCGCCTGCGCCAGGGCGGCCAGGAGAAAAAACTGGTCCTGCTGCATTTCCACATCGGCAGTCAGGTCACCGAGATTCGCCGCATCAAGCAGGCGGTGCGCGAAGCGGCACGCATTTATGCCAAGGTCACGCGCCTGGGGGTGGGACTGGAGTACCTGGACGTGGGCGGTGGCCTGGGCGTGGATTACGATGGTTCCCGTACTTCATCGGATGCCTCCATGAACTACTCCGTCCAGGAGTACGCCAACGACGTGGTCTACACCGTCAAGGAGGTCTGCGACCAGGAGAAGGTTCCGCCTCCGCGGCTCATCTCCGAGTCGGGGCGCATGCTCACGGCGTATCACTCCATGCTGGTCACCGAAGTACGCGCCTCGGTGAAAGGATTCGGCGGAGACACGCCCCCTGAGATCCAGGATGAAGAATCCGCGGAGATCCGGGACATGGGCGAGACGGCCTCTGGTATCACCGTCAAGAATTACCGTGAGTTCTACCACGATGCTCTGGAGTACCGGGAGCGCCTGGCCAGCGCCTTTGATCTGGGGCTGCTGCCCCTGCGACAGCGGGCCCGGGGTGAAGAACTGTTCTGGACCATCGTGCGCAGCGCCGTGCGCTACTCCAGGGCGGCCAAGTTCAGAGGTGAGGAGTTTGTGGAACTGGAGAAGAAGCTGCACGAGAAGTATGTCTGTAACTTTTCGGTCTTTCAGTCCCTGCCGGATCATTTCTCCCTGGATCAGCTCTTCCCGGTGGTGCCTCTACACCGGCTCAACGAGCGGCCGATGGTGCGGGCCTCCCTGGCCGACATCACCTGTGACTCTGAAGGAGAGGTCGAGAAGTTCGTGCATCCCCGGGAGGAGAAAGAAGCCCTGGAGGTTCACGATCTGCGCCCCGGAGAGCCGTATCACCTGGCTTTCCTGCTGCTGGGCGCCTACCAGGATGCCCTGGGGGATCTGCATAACCTGTTTGGACGGGTTCACGAGGCCGACGTGGTGCTGGATGCGGATGGTAAGGCCCGTATCAGAGAGGTGCGCCCGGGTGAGAGCGCCGGCGATACCCTGACGGCTTTCGGTTTTACGCGCGAGGTTCTTCTGGAAGGGCTGCAGTCGGCGCTGGCGGGACAGGTGGATGCCGGCAACCTCGAGATGGGACAGGTCGAAGAGCTGGTGGCGGCATACAGCCGCCGCCTCGAGACCTACACCTACCTGTCCTAGCCGCCTGCGTCATTCAAGCTCCAGCATCATGTTGCATTTGAAGGCACCAATCGCTGATAATCAATTCATGCCCCAGGGACTATCCCATGTCTCCATCATCGTCTATTTTTTTACCCAAGTCGTCCAATACTAGTTGGGCGGAGGCGAAAGCCTTCCGCTACAATGCTGGCTAAGCATGGGAAACGCGACTCGCAACAAATCGGTGGAGTTCTTTGAAGTCCAGTTCCAGAAGCAGATTCGGCAGCAGGACTATGCGCTGAACCCATTCGAGACCTTAGCGCTCGACTACCTCACGGGTACGGTCCTGGATCTTGGTTCTGGGCTTGGCAACCTCAGCCTGGAGGCAGGACGACGCGGCCACCGCGCCATCGCCGTTGATGGTAGCTCCGCGGCCGTTGCGCGCATCAACACCTACGCCCAGCGGGAGGCGCTTTCGGTACGAGCCGTTCAGGCGGACATCGAGAGATGGATCATCGACCAGCCGTATGACACCATCGTCGCCATCGGGCTGCTGACGTTTTTCCGTCGTGAACGTGCCTTTGAGTTGCTGCACGCCATCCAAGAGCATGTCAATCCCGGTGGCCGCGCCATCGTCAACGTGCTCGTTGAGGGCACCACCTACATGGGCATGTTCGATGGAGACAACTACTACCTGTTCTCACGAAATAGGCTTGCGGAGGAATTTTCCGGTTGGAGAATCTTGTCGTCGCGCCACCAAACGTTTCCGGCCCCTGAGGGGAAGCGTAAGGAGTTCTGCACGGTGATCGCGGAGAAACCGAGTCGGGCGTCCTGAGGCCCCGCCCAACAAGCGGTTGCAGCAGCCGGCACCGACACACCGCTGCTGAACCGCAGGTGGTTAGGCAGACCCAGGAAATATGGACCAGCGCAGGGCAGTCTTTCTTGACTTGAACGGCACTCTCGTCACACCGATTCTGGTCGAGCAGCTTACAGACCTGAGGCTAATCGACGGCGTGCAAGAGGGGGTTGGACGCCTCTGCCGTGCCGGCTTCGTATGCCCCGTCGTTACAGTACAGTCCAAAATCGAGAAGGGGCTATTCTCAGAGGCGGAGTTTCACACTTGGTTCGAGGCTCTCGCGAGGAGTATGGTAACCTGGGGAACCGTCCTCACCGGCCCGTACGTGTGTCCGCACCGCTTCGCAACACCGTGCATGTGCGCCAAACCGCAGACATTGCTGTACGAGCGAGCGGCGGCTGATCATGGGCTCAGCCTGTCTGGTTCGTTCGCCGTTGGAGACACGGCGGCCGATGTGGAGGCCGCCAAGCGCTTTGGTGGGCGCGGATGTCTCGTCCTCACCGGCTATTCTGCACGAGGGGAGGAGGCGTCTCGCGCAAAGCGGTTTGCGAGTTACACTGGTCGGACGTTCGGCGAGGTGGTTGACTGGATCTTGAAGCAGGAGGCTGCCTGACACGCACATCATCTGCCTGCCGGCTTCGCCGTTCGCAGTTGAGCGCCAAGACGTTAGACACACAAGCGGCTGTTGGATTGCAACCCTTTGTTTGGAGGTAGTGATGGCAGCGCAATGGCTTACCAAGTTGCTGGGAACCAAGTGGACCGGGAGTGGCGAACTGTGGCTCGATCCCGAGGGTAATAAAGTGGACCGTTGCGACTGTGCAATGCGGATCGAGACGGACTCGCTGCACT
>JAPUKF010000070.1 GCA_027295805.1 Acidobacteriota bacterium
AGAGTGCCATCCAGCAGAACGTGGTGGTGGAAAAGCTCCTGCCCCTGGTGCGCATTGAGGCATCGGCGGCTGTCCGTCATGAGTACATCTACGAGCCGCCGCCTGAACAGTTACTGGATGCTCTGCTTCACCGCCATGTCAACGTCCAGTTGTGGGCAGCCCTGCTGGAATCCAACGCCGCTGAAAACGGCGCCCGTATGGTGGCCATGGATGCCGCCACCAAGAATGCCGGCGAGCTCATCGACAAGCTCACCCTGCAGATGAATCGTATCCGTCAGGCGGCAATCACCAGGGAGATCATTGAAGTTGTGTCCGGTTCCGACGCACTGGGCTGACCGGCACTCATGGGAGTAGCGAGAATGGGAGCGAAGGGAAAGATTGTCCAGGTCATCGGGCCTGTGGTGGATGTGGAGTTCGAGAGCGGCCATCTGCCGGCCATCATGAACGCCGTGCGCATCCTGGGCAGCAGCGGACAGGAAGGCACCGGCGATGTGACGGCCGAGGTCGCCCAGCACCTCGGCGAAGGCCAGGTTCGGGCTGTGGCCATGGAGCCCACCGAAGGGTTGCAGCGGGGCATGACCGTGGAAGATCTGGGACGTCCCATCTCGGTGCCGGTGGGCAAATGCACCCTGGGCCGGGTCATGAACGTCCTGGGGGATCCCGTGGACACACTGGGACCTATCGAGTCCACCCAGGTTGACCCCATTCACCGTGCGGCGCCCTCCTACGAGGAACAGGCCACCAGCATCGAGATGTTCGAGACTGGCATCAAGGTGATCGACCTCATCGAGCCGTCCATGAAGGGGGGAAAGACTGGGCTGTTCGGCGGCGCAGGTGTGGGCAAGACCGTTCTCATCATGGAACTCATCAACAACGTGGCCCTGAAACACGGCGGCTACTCGGTTTTCGCCGGGGTGGGTGAGCGCACCCGCGAGGGGAACGACCTGCTGCGTGAAATGGTCGAGTCCAAGGTCATCGACTTCGGTGAGTCGTTCTATGAGAGCTATGAGAAGACCGGCGAGTTCGATCTCAGCAAGGTGGATAAAAGTTCGCTGCCCAAGTCCAAGGTCTCTCTGATCTACGGCCAGATGACCGAGCCGCCTGGTGCCCGCCTGCGGGTAGGGCTCACAGGGCTGACGGTGGCCGAGCACTTCCGCGACCAGGGACAGGATGTGCTGTTGTTCGTGGATAATATTTTCCGTTTCACCCAGGCCGGCTCGGAAGTTTCGGCGCTGCTGGGCCGCATGCCATCCGCCGTGGGTTACCAGCCGACTCTGGCCAGTGAGATGGGTGCACTGCAGGAGCGCATCACTTCCACCCGCACCGGCTCGGTGACCTCCATCCAGGCCATCTACGTGCCGGCCGACGACTACACCGACCCGGCGCCGGCGACGACCTTTGCCCATCTGGATGCGGCCACCACCCTCTCCCGGCAGATCTTCGAGCTGGGCATCTACCCGGCGGTGGATCCCTTGACCTCCACCTCCCGACTGCTGGACCCGCGGGTCCTGGGTGACGAGCACTACAATACTGCCCGGGATGTGCAGGGCGTGCTGCAGCGCTATAAGGAACTGCAGGACATCATCGCCATTCTGGGCATGGATGAGTTGTCCGAGGACGACAAGGTCGTCGTCAGCCGGGCCCGCAAGATCCAGCGTTTCCTGTCCCAGCCGTTCTATGTGGCGACCCAGTTCACCGGCTTGCCCGGCCGCTACGTCTCCGTCAAGGACACCATCGCCGGTTTCAAGGGGATCGTGGACGGCAAGCATGATGACATGCCCGAGCAGGCCTTCTATATGGTCGGTACCATGGACGAGGCCATGGAAAAGGCCAAGGAGATGAAAAAGCAGGAGGCGGCGTGATTTCGCCGGTCCGCTGAGAGACTCATGCCGCAAAGCCAGATTCATCTTGATGTGGTGACCCCGGAGCGTCTTGTCTTCTCCGAGGTGGTGGACGAGGTCATCCTGCCCGGCTCGGAAGGGTACCTGGGAGTACGCCAGGGCCATGTCCCTCTCATGGTCGGCCTGGGTGTCGGCGAACTGTCCTGGCGGCGGGGCAACCGGGAGGACCACATGGCGTTGGCCATGGGCTATGCTGAGATTCTCCCCGGCCGGGTGGTGGTCCTGGCCGAAACTGCCGAGCGGGCCGAGGAGATCGACGCCGAACGCGCCATCCACGCCCGGCGCCGCGCCGAGGAGATGCTGGCAGGGAATCCCGATAAGCAGGTGGACTTCGAGCAGGCCAAGGCGGCACACTTGCGTGCCGCCATCCGCATCTCGGTGGCCGCCAAAAAGAAATGAGGTACCTCATGAGAATGCGCAGCCATCTGTTCCCCGTTCTGGCGGCGGCGACTCTGGCTCTCGGTGGCTGCGGCGGTGCCTCTGAGCCGGTGGTCGGCGTTGTCCTTCCTTTCACCGGCGAAGCCGCTCCGTCCGGCGAACATATTCGCGAAGGGATCAACCTGGCGGTGGAGGATGTCAACGCCGCCGGCGGTGTGGACGGGCAGCCTCTGAAGGTCCTCTTCGAAGATAGTGCCACCGATGACGAGACCGGCAAGGCCGCTGCCCGGAAGCTCATCGAGCAAGATCATGTGCTGGCGGTCATAGGCGGGGCAACCAGTTC
This sequence comes from Acidobacteriota bacterium, assembly GCA_027295805.1. GTDB lineage: Bacteria > Acidobacteriota > Polarisedimenticolia > SMYD01 > SMYD01 > SMYD01. The sequence goes on from JAPUKF010000070.1 coordinate 2,623, forward strand.
CGTCACCATGGCCATTCTGGAGGATGTCTGCGAGCCCGCCCAGGTGGTCCTCCTGTCGCCGGCCGCAAGTTCGCCCAATCTGAGCGGCAAGTCGCCTTATTTTCTCAGGGTTTACCCCTCGGACATCCTGGAGGCGGCCCGCATGGCCGACATGGCCGGCCATGAGCTGCGTCTCAGGAAACTGGTGATCTTCGCCGAGGCCGATGAGTACGGTCGTGGCTACAAGAAGGCACTGATGGACCGTTACACTCGCATCAAGAATCGTAAAGTGATCAAAGTGTTCAATTTCATGCCCGGTGATAGGGACTTTGACGCCATGATTCAGGAGACCGTCGGCCTGGATCCCGATGGGATATTTCTTATCGGCTACATGGGCTCTGTCTCGGCCCTGGTCAATGACATCCGTACTGCCGGCATCACCGCCCCCATCCTGACGGCGGGCTCTCTCACCGAAGATTTTCCCGCGGTGGCCGGTGCAGCGGCCGAAGGTGTGATGTTCTCCAGCCCCAGCTTCAGAGCCATCGGCAACAAGGATCAGGCAGAGCGTTTCATCAAGGCGTTCAAGGCCCGGTATGGCCGCGAGCCCGGTGATTACGCCGCCTATGGCTACGATGCCCTGCGGGTCATGGCCCAGGTCATGGCCGGCGGCAATCTTTCGCGCACAGCCATTCACATGGCTATCCGCACGCCGGCATCTGAGTATGCAGGGGTGACCGGCAATATCCTGTTCGGCAACGAAGGGGACGTGGTGGCTTCGCCGACGACGTTCATCATCAGCGACGGCGCCATCATCCAGTACAAAGACTACCTTGAAGCCGGCGGCGCCCCGCCCGGGCAGACGTCCGACGGCAGCGAGGACTGAGGCGGCCGCCCGCAAGCGGCCGGATCCTCATGCCCACCAGAAACGGCGCGGCTGTCGGGCTTTCCATTGTCATTCCGGCCTTCAATGAGGCCGGGCGTATCGCCGCCAGCCTGTGCACCATCCTGGAGTATCTTGCGGCGGAAGGTCACGACGGCGAGATCATCGTTGTGGATGACGGCAGTCGTGATACCACCGTGGAGGTGGTTCGCGGCATCCTGGGCGACGGCGGGCCGCATCAGCTACTCACGGGACGCGCCAACCGTGGCAAGGGATTCTCGGTGCGGGAAGGAGCCCTGGCGGCCACCCGTCCCTGGACTCTTCTCAGCGACGCCGATCTCTCCACGCCCATTGCCGAACTGGATCGTCTGCTGACGACAGCGGTGGAGGAGGAGCTGGATCTGGTCATGGGCAGTCGGGCCCTGGCCGGATCCCGCATTGGCGTCTACCAGGGATGGCTGCGCCGCAACATGGGGCGCTCCTTCAACCTGGTGATGCGTGCCATCACCGGCCTTCCTTTTAAAGACACCCAGTGCGGCTTCAAGCTCTGGCGAACCGAAAGCATCCGCCCGCTCCTGGGGCGGCTGACCATCGACGGCTTCGCCTGGGATGTGGAGTTGCTGGTCCTGGCGCGCCGCGCGGGCCTGCGCCTGGCGGAGGTGCCGGTGGAGTGGAACGACGTGGAAGGATCCAAGGTGGCCATGGTGGCCGACCCGCTGCGCATGCTGCGGGATCTCGTTCGAGTCCGTCTGCGCCGATGAAGGCTCTGACGGCCGGGACGATTCTGGCGCGGGCCGCCGGCGAGGGCGCCCGGCACGTGGCGGCCGCACGGGTTGGGGTGGTCCGCCTGTCGGGCGTGTCCGGGTCGGTGCGCACCCTGATGCTGGGCGCCGCGGCCCTGGAAGCCGGCCGCTGTCTGGTTGTCACGGCCCATGAGCGGGCCGCCTCTGCTATCCGACAGGATCTGGAGGCGGCTCTGGCCGAACTGGCCGGGGCCGCGGGGGTGCGCTCGCCCACGCTGTTGTCCTTTCCGCCTCTGGAAGCCGATCCGTACCAGGGGATTGCGGCCCACCCGCGGATCCTTGCGGAACGGGCCGGTACTCTGGCGGCAATCCGCCGCCTGCATCGCTGGGTCGTGGTGACGCCCCTGGCGGCCCTGACGGCGCCTCTGCTGCCGCCGGAACAGTTCGATGCTCTCTTCCTGCGTCTGCGCAGCGGCGAGGAGTTTCCGTTCGAAGCCCTGCAACTGCAACTCGAGCGGGCGGGCTACGAACGGGTCGATCTGGCGTCCTCTCCGGGGGACTGGGCGCGCCGCGGTGGCATCTTTGATATCTACCCGCCGGGCCTGGCCGATCCGGTGCGGGTGGAGCTGGAAGAGGATCAGATCGCCTCGTTGCGGCTCTTCGATCCCCTCACCCAGCGGTCCCTGGAGGAGCGGTCCGAGGTTGACGTGCCGCCGGCCCGGGAAGCTCCGCTGGATCACGAGGCCAGGCAGATTCTCAGGGAGAAGCTGGAAAAAATGCCCCGCACCGGCGGGCGCCTGATTGGCACCGACCCACTGGAGGCCCTGGCGGTGGAAGGTCGCTTTGCCGGCATCGAACTGTGCGCGGGTCTCTGGGCCGGGCGCGAAACCGACCTGCTGAGCTATGGCGACAGGGCCCTGCTGGTCCTGGACGAGCCGTACCACCTGGAGGCGGAGGCCGGCCAGCTTCTCGGCGATCTCGCGGCCGCCAGGGAGGTGACGAGCACACCGCTGCCGGAGCCTTCGCGGTTGCTGTTGCCGCTGGACCGTCTCGGCGAGCGCCTGGCCGGCGCCCGGCTGGAGCTTCACGATCTGAGTATTCAAGATGACGCAGGCAAAGGCAGCGGCCTGCAGGTGGAGGTGGCCGGACGCACCCCGCGGGCCTACAACGGCCGGCTTCTGGATCTGGTGACCGATCTGAGCGACTGGGCAGCCGCCGGGCGCCATACCCTTCTGCTTCTGGAGACCGAAGGACTGCTGGAGCGCACCCGGGAGGTGCTCACGGAGCACGATCTGAATCCGGTGCTTCTGCCGGCCACCCTGCCCGCCGGCGGTGAGTTGCCACGCCTGGCGCTGGCCCGTGGGCGGCTGTCACACGGATTCGAACTGGATGACCCTCCACTGACCGTCCTCGGTGAGCGGGATATTTTCGGTGAGCGCCGTCGGCCGGCGCCCCGGGGAGGCCGTCACCGCACCGCCATGTTCCGCTCCGATTTTCGCGACCTGGCGGTGGGGGATCTGGTAGTGCACATCGACCATGGCATCGGCCGTTATCAGGGAATCCGTCGCCTGGGTGAAGGTGAGGGTGCCCGGGAGTTCATGGTCCTGGTCTATCGCCGGGAGACGGTGCTCTACGTGCCGGTGGATCGCCTGGACCTGGTGCAGAAATATTCGGGAGTCGGCGGCAAGTTGCCCCAGCTGGATCGGTTGGGGGCTCCGGCCTGGGACAAAGCGCGCAAGAAAGTGCGCCACCAGGTCCAGGACCTGGCGGAACAACTCCTGGAGCTTTACGCCGCTCGCGGTGCCCTCACAGGCCGGGCTTTTTCGGCGGACACGCCGTTCCAGGCGGAGTTCGAAGCGGCCTTCCCCTACCAGGTCACTCCTGACCAGCAACAGGCCATCGCCGATGTGTACCGGGACATGGAGTCGGGGAGATGCATGGACCGTCTGCTCTGCGGTGATGTGGGCTTCGGCAAGACCGAGGTGGCCATGCGCGCCGCCTTCAAGGCGATGGGAGATGGCGCCCAGGTGGCCATGCTGGCGCCCACCACGGTCCTGGCCTTTCAGCATTTCAATACTTTGCGGGATCGTTTCGCGCCGTTCCCGGTGACCGTCGAACTCATGTCGCGCTTCACCTCGCGGACCGAACAGCGGGATGTGCTGCGGCGGCTGCGCGAGGGAAGTGTCGATATCGTCGTCGGCACACATCGCCTCCTGTCAAAAGATGTGCAGTTCAAGAACCTGGGCCTGCTGGTGGTGGATGAGGAACAGCGGTTCGGCGTCTCCCACAAGGAACGACTCAAGCAGATCAGCCGTAACGTGGATGTCCTGACGCTCACTGCCACGCCGCTGCCACGCACTCTGCAGATGTCCATGGCCGGAGTCCGTGACATGTCGATCATAGAAACACCGCCCGAGAACCGCATGTCGATCCAGACGGTCCTCCTGCCGTTCCGCACCGGGGTCATCGTTCAGGCCATCCGGCGGGAACTCCGCCGCGACGGGCAGGTCTTCTTTGTCCACAATCGCATCGGGTCCATCGATGCCATGGCCACGGTGATTCGCCGGGAGATCCCCGATGTCACCCTGGAGGTGGCCCACGGCCGCCTGGACGAAAAACAGCTCGAGAAGGTGATGCTGCGCTTCATGGCCGGCGAAATCCAGGTGCTCCTGAGCACCACCATCATCGAGAACGGCCTGGATATTCCCCGCGCCAACACCATCATCATCAATCGCGCCGATCGCTTCGGCCTGGCGCAGCTCTACCAGATCCGTGGCCGGGTGGGCCGCTCCGACGTGCCGGCTTATGCCTACCTTCTCATTCCTCCGCGGCGGCAGCTTACCGACGTGGCGCGGCGGCGTCTCAAGGCTCTGCAGGAGTTCAGCGACCTGGGCGCCGGCTTCCGGGTGGCGGCTCGGGATCTGGAAATCCGCGGCGCCGGCGATCTCCTGGGAGCGCGGCAGCATGGTCATATCGCCGCCATGGGGTTCGATCTCTACTGTCGCATGCTGGAGGCGGCGGTTCAGGAGAAGAAAGGCGAAGCGCCACCGGCGCCGGAGGTACGGGTGAGCGTGGATCTGCAGGTGGACTATCGCCTGCCGGAAAATTATGTCGGCGAAGCCCACCAGCGCTTGATTCTTTACAAGAGAGTTGCCGCAGCCGCCGAAAGCGGCGACATGGACAGCGTGCGCGAAGAGATCCAGGATCGGTACGGGCATTTGCCCCGGGAAGTGGAGAATCTCCTGGCCATGGCGGCCATCCGGGCGCAGGCGGAAGCACTGGGGATCGTCCAGCTGGGGGTGGAGAAGGGGTGCGTGATCCTGCAGTTCGTGGAAAACGCCCCGGTGGATGGAGACCGGTTGCTGGCCTGGATCCAGTCGGGAACCGAACTCATTCTGTCGCCATCCGGGGTGGTGTCCATGCCGGTGGACGACGACCCCGAAGAGCGGCTGGAGCAGGTGGGTGAACTGCTGGGCCATATCCGCACGCAGGCCGGTCGCTCTCCTCGGGCCGGGTGAGTTTCGCCCTGCATGGGGTGTAGAATGTCGGGTAGCCATGAAAAATCCATGTCAAAGAGAGACCCCCCGGATGGGCCTGGCCGCCCTGCTCCTGCTGGTGGCCACGGCCGCCGGCGCTCCCCGCGCCGAGATCATCGAAGAAATCGCCGCCCGGGTGAATGATTCCATCATCGTGCGCAGCGAGGTGCAGGAGCGCCGGGCCGCTCTCGTGCGTCAGATCGAGGAGGAAGTGCCGCCGAAAGAGCGAGAAGAAACTCTGGCCCGGGCCCAGGAGGATGTCCTCTTCGACATGATCAACCAGGAGCTGCTGGTGCAGCGGGCCCGGCTCCAGTTCGACATGGATAAATACTTCGACAATCTCCAGAAGGACTTCATGCGGAAAAACGAGATCAGCACCCATGCGGAGCTGGATCTTTTCTTGAAAAACTCGGGATTGACCTCCGATGAGTTCCGCCGCCTGCTGCTGCGCTCCAACGTGCCCCAGGATGTGCTGCAGTTCGACGTCGCTCGCAAACTGGTGGTGACGCCCGAGCAGATTCAGACCTACTACGACGAGAACCTGAACCGGTTCCTCCTGCCCGGAGAGGTATCACTGGGCGAGATCGTCATCCTGGCCGAGCCCCGGGGCAGGGAGGAAGCCCGGACCCTGGCCCTGGACGCGGTGGCGCGGGTTCGTGTCGGCGAGCCGTTCGACGAGGTGGCCCGTGAGTTGTCCGAAGCGCCGTCCAAGGACAAGGGCGGCAGCGTCGGGCCGTTCGAGACCGGCGATCTCGCGCCGATCCTGGAGGAGAAGGCCTTTTCTCTGCCTCTGGGCACGGTGAGCGAGCCGATTGAAACCAGTTACGGTTTTCATATCCTCACCGTGATTTCCAGGACCGCCGCCGGCGTGGCCTCCCTTGCGGATGTCAAGGACCAGGTCGAGCGTACCTTGCGCCAGGAGAAATACGGCGAAGATCTGGATCGCTACCTGGGCAAGTTATGGGCGGACAACCAGGTGGTGGTCACTCCACGCTACGCCACCGGCAAACTGGTGGACGGTGGGCCCTACGCTACCCTCGAGGAACTTCTTGTCGGCGATATACCGCTTGGGCCACGGCCTGAGGACCAGAATGGGGAGGAAACCGGAAACTCCTCTGAGTTGCAGCCGGCAGCCGATGAGCCCACCCCGGATGCCGCATCACCGGCCGAGGATACAGCGCCGGATACGGAGGCTCCGGCCGGGGATGCAGCGCCGGATGCCGAGGCACCGCCCGGGGATGCAGTGCCACCCGGCGAGGGCCCGGAGACATGAGCGACACTTCCCCATCTCCGGAGAGAGTTCATGGTAGCGCTGAGCAGTTTCCAGGC
>JAPUKF010000071.1 GCA_027295805.1 Acidobacteriota bacterium
ACCCGCACGCAGGAGCGGCACCACCACCGAGCGCCCCAGTCCTGCCGGCGTGAGCGCGCCGGAGAGGGTCAGGCAGACCGTCACGTCGTCAGCGAGCATTCGTTCACTGAACAGACGGCAGGCCTGCTGCAGACGGCCGGCGTTGTAGGCGAGGAAGGTCCTATCCACCAGGTCGGCGACTGAAGTGTCAGGCTGCAGGGGATCGGGCCGGATCGCCTCGCCGGCCAGTTCGGGTCTCTTGTCGGCTTTGTCGGTCACTTTTCCCGGTGACTCTAGGGTGTCGATGATGCGGCGGCCATCTTCACCTTGACTCGATCCGCCTCAACAGCCACGCTGAAGATGTCGACTCCGGGACCTTCATCCTCGTTGCAGCCGCTGTCCAGCCGGAAGCACCAAGCGTGGAGGGGACAGTAGACGATCCCATCCCGGACAATCCCCTCAGAGAGGTGCCCACCCCGGTGGGGACATGTGTCCTCAAGGGCAAAGAGATCCTGTCCCTGGCGAAAGATGGCCACCGTGCGGTCGGCGACTTTCACCGCCAGTCCGCCGTCTTCCGGGATATCTCCCAGGGCTGCCACGTCGTGCCATGTCTCGTTGTTGCTCAATTCAGGCCCTTTCCGCCAGGGGTCCGAGAATTTCCTCATCCTCCGGGAAGCGGCCTTCTTTCTGCTTGGAAAAGATCAGGTCGCCATCAACCGTGACCTCGAAGACACCTCCTGAGCCCTCGGTGAGGAGCGGGGCCACGCCAAACTGTTTCTTGATACTGGCCGCCAAACTGGAAGCCGTGGGCAAGTAGTTTCAAACGCCGCAGTATTCGATCTCTACTTTCATGCACATCTCCTTCAGGAGCCAGTATAGGGGACACTGGCAAAGGCTGCCATGCCGGGATCAGCCATAGAGCACCCCGGGGTGCGCCAGGCGGAGGACCAGGCTGAAAACAGGGTTGGCGATGAGGCCGAAGATCTTCCACGCCGCCAGGAGGCTCAGAATTGACAGCATGGAGTTGGCTCGCAAGAGGCCGAACAGGCGTGATGCCGGCCCGGGCAAGAGGCCCTCAAGAACGCCGGCGCCGTCCAGGGGTGGCAGGGGAATGAGGTTGAACAGGCCCAGGAGCACGTTCAAGTTGACGGCCACCGAGAGGAGGAGCGCTAGGGGCACAAGGAGTGAGCCCTCAGGTGTTCCAGGCGGAGGTACAACCAGTCGCGAGAAATTAGCGCTGGCAGGGGAGGTCAGGAAGCCGCCGGCCAGGAGAACCTTCATCACCAGAAAGGCGAAGCCCGCGCACAGCAGATTGGCCACCGGGCCGGCCAGGGACATGAGAGCCTGGCGCCGGGGATGACGCTGCCCCCAGTGCGGATCGTACGGTGTGGAAGCCCAGCCCATCATCCAGCCCATGGAGAAGAAGGTCAGCAGAGGCACCAGGACCGTGCCGAACGGTTCCCGGCGCAGGTGAGGCCATGGATTGAGGGTGACCTGGCCGCCGCGGTAGGCGGTGTCGTCGCCGCCCCACCAGGCCATGAGCGCATGTGCGCCTTCGTGCAATGTCAGGGAGAAGAGAAAGACCACGTACCAGATGGCAAACTCACCCAGGAGGGCTGAATCGAAGCTGTTCACCGGGGCGTGGGGGTGGGGGGGTCGCCATCTGCCAGCGTCAGGACCACCTTGCCGAAAGCGCGGCGTTCTTCCAGCACCTCATGGGCCTTGGCGACATTCTCCAGGGGCAGTACCTGATGGACCACGGGGACAAGGCGCCCCGCCGCCATCAAATCCCTGACGCGGCGGAGTTCGCCCTGGCTGCCCATGGTGGACCCCAGGATGGCGAGGTTCTTGAAGAACACCGGGCGGAAGTCGCCCTTCATCTCGAAGCCCGAAGTGGCGCCGCAGAAGACATAGCGCCCGCCCTTGGCCAGGGTGCGCATGGAGCCGGCGAAAGTGTCGCTCCCCACATGGTCCAGGACCACGTCGACACCTCCTCCTCCGGCCATCTTGCGCACGACACGGGGCCACTCGGGGTCGTGGTAGGAGATGGCCTCATGGGCGCCCAGCGTTCGTGCCCGGCGCAGCTTCTCTTCCGAGCCGGCGGTTGCCAGTATGCGGGCACCCAGGAGGTTTGCTATCTGGATGCCGGCGGCGGAGACACCTGAGCCGGCAGCATGAACCAGCACGGTCTCACCCGGTCGCAAGTCGGCCCGGGCCACGAGCATATGCCAGGCTGTGAGAAACGTCAGGGAGAACGACGCCGCGGCAGTGAAGTCGAGGCATTTTGGTTTGGCCATGATGTTGCGGGCCGGAACGATGACGAAATCGGCGTCTGTACCGTCGCGGGTTTCTCCCAGAATCCCGTAGGCGGCGCAGAGGTGATCTTCGCCGGACACACAGGCGGCGCACGTCCCACGTGAGAGGCCGGGGGCGACCACGACCTCATCTCCCTCATGCAAATCGCTCACGCCTGGACCGAGCCGTTCAAGGACACCGGCGGCGTCACAGCCGGGGGTCAGGGGAAGAGGGAAAGTGTGGCCGGCGACGCCGCGGCGTACCCAGAGGTCCAGATGATTCAGACCGCTGGCGTGAACTCGGACCCGCACCTCACCGGGGCCGGGCTCGGGCACCGGCAGACTCTCGAGCTGCAATTGATCCAGGCCGCCGTGGGCATGGATCCTGACCGCTCGCATGGTGTCTGCAGGCATGGCGCGAATATACCATGGCCCAGGCTGAGTCCCGGCGGTCCTGTTGGCCTATGATGCTAGCCGCATCCGCGCCGCGGACCGGGAGGAGCGCTTGGAACAGGGGAGTCCATTGGACCGCTTCGTCGAACGTGTGGCCACGCTCTGCAACCAGTTCGGCCTCAACGGCACCCGCCTGCTGTGGCGCTGGCGCAACTGGCGCAGTACCCAGGCCGAGGCGCGGGCCCAGAGAGTCAATCGCCTGCGGGCGGCCACCGGCAAGTTCAAGATGTGTCCCTCCTGCCGCAGTCTGGTGCCGGCCGGCCAGGGAACCTGTTCCTCCTGTGGCGTCTCCCTGGCGTCGGTGCGCGCCCCCGGGGCCGCGCGCTACATTGCCAATGCCATGCCGCTCAGCCGTTCGGTGACGGCCATGGTGGTGACCGCCAATGTCGCGGTCTATGTCCTCATGGGGCTTGCGGCTGGATTTGCTCAGCCCAAGGGTGGTGGCATGAGCGGGCTCTTCAGTCTGCTGGGTTTCGACAGTTTCACCCTGGCGCGTTTCGGCTGGGGCTATGGCCCATGGGTGATTTACGCCGGTGAATACTGGCGGTTGTTCACGCCTCTTTTCATTCATGCCGGTTTGATACATCTGTTCTTCAACTGTTACGTGCTCATGCAGGTGGGACGTCTCATCGAGGAGGAGTTCGGCGGCACCCGCACCTGGGTCATCTATCTTCTCAGCGGGGTCAGTGGCGGATTGGCTTCGAACTTCGTCAGACCACTGCTGGGTATGGGTCACGTCCCGTATGTGGGGGCCTCGGGCGCGGTCTTCGGACTCATCGGTCTGGCCATGATCACCGGCTGGCGCCGGGGTGGACCGGCAGGCCACGCCATCAAGCGATCCATGATCACATGGACCATTTACGTGCTCCTGTTCGGGTTCGTGATGGGGGCCGACAACTTCGCCCACATCGGGGGACTGGCCGGGGGAGTGGTTGCCGGGCTGGTGGTGGATGGTCGCGCCACGAACCCGCGCGCCGCCGCTCTCTGGAAAGCTGCCGCCTGGGCCGGCGTCGCCATCTGCTTCTGGGCCTTCTTCATGGCCGCCGTGCATGGGCCGGAAGCCATCCCCCGGATGCAATAGCGCCTTCTAATGAGCGGCGCAAACAGTTTCAGACACGCTCCGCGGCTGCCCCGAAGCGGCCAGGAACCCGACACCGCAGGCGTTGCGGCCGCGCACCATGTACCACCTGGCCGTACCCGTGTCCGGTTTCCCGTCAACGACACTGCCGGTGCCGCCACCGATACCGCTGGCCGCACAGGTGGCGCCGGCGGGACCGCCTGCCTGCTGAAGATCGGCGATGCTGCCGGAGAGAATTTCATGGGTTGTGCCCGGGCCGGCCGCGAGGGTGAGAGCATTCCACGTCAGGCTGGCGGCCGTGGCCGCCGCCGGCTGGATCTGCAGATCCTTGACCGCCGGTGGCACCGCCCATGCTGAAGCATCCGCGAGTGCGCAGTCCAGTGGGTCGCCCCAGCCATCCCCATCGCTGTCTTCCGCGGCGTAGATGACCGCCGCGCCGGAACTCCAGCCCTGGAGTTCCGCCGACATGACCAGCGTCCGGGTGCCGCCCGCCCCCAGAGCAGGGAAGTTCTGCAAGACCGCCAGTTCACCACCGCCCAGGGGAACGGTGCCGCCACTGCCCAGGACAATCTGAGTGGTGGCGCCATCGAGGGCGAGAACCATGGCCACCGGTGCGGCCGCGGTGGCAAGGACGGAGGCGTAGATCGTCCCCGTGTCGTCAGGTGACAGGGCGGTGATGGCGGTCACCGTTTCGCCGGCTGGCAGGCTATCCCCGGTTGCGAGCAGGCGTTGCAGGCCGCCTGTCCCGTGCACCAGAATGACGCTACCGCCCTCTTCCAAGCTGGCGAGGAAGGCCACGGTGCCGTCCTCACCGCCTGTGGGGTCGCGGAAGGAGAGCAGGGTGCCCCCGCCGGGCGCGGCATCGCCACTGCGGGCAAGAGCGATCAGCACCGGTGGAGTGGTGGTCAGATCGGCCGCGAAAATGCCGCTGCCGCTGCGACTGCCGCCGGTGAACGCCATGAATGCCGCCCTCGTGCCCGCCATGGCCGGCGCGAAGCCGAACGATGTGAAGTCGCCCCCGTCCGGCGCCGGGGCACCGGCTGTGGTCACTGTGGCGGGCATCAGACCGGGGTCGAGGGTGAAAATGCCTGCGCTGGAGCCGGCGCCTGAAAGGGTGGCGGTGAACAGCAGCCGGTCATCGGCGCCCGCCGCCGGTAACCGTCCCAGGGTGCGGAATTGCCCTCCCTGGGGGGATGGGTCCCCCTCGGCCAATTCCAGAGTGGCGCCGGTGCCATCGGTGGCGCGCACGTAACCGATCCGCTCGCCGGCAGCGGTCACGTCGGCGGCAACCCAGACCACGCCCGCTGCCGACGGCGTGGCGGGACCGGCCAGGCCGGCCAGCAACTCCCCGCCGCTGAGGATGTCGCCCGGGGACAGAAGTCTGCGGGGGAGGGCTCCCGCCGCGGCCAGATAAAGTGCCTTGCCACCGTCGCCCGGGGAGAACGTGGCGATGAAGGCAGCCTGGCCGGCGGTGTCCAGTGCCGGACGGGCGGTGCGGAAGCCTCCACCCAGGAGCCGGCCCCAGCCCGGTACCAACTGGCCGGCGCGAGCCGACCAGGCAGCGGATGTTGTCCAGGTCAGCAGGCCCTCGCCGGTGACTTCTCCTGCCGTTCCCGCCACCAGGTGCAGGGTGCCGTTCCCGCGGCCCACGGGGTCACCCAGATCCATCAACGCGCCGCCACCTGGTGATGCGTTTCCCGGGGCCACCAGAACCGTGGCGGGGGCAGCGGGGCCGGCCGCAAGAACGACGTATGGGGAAGCCCCAGCCGGCAGGGAGCCGTCGTTCAGGCGGCTGCGCCAGGCGACCTGATCAGCGGACAGGGGCGTGGGCGGGCCGAAATCGGCCAGCGTACCACCGCTGCCACTGCTATCTCCGGCTGCCGCCAGCATGATGCGGTTGCCGGAGTCATCCACAGTTACCAGCGCCGGCGCGGGAACGGTATCCCGGTCGATGACCAGATGGATGCTGCCGTCGGCAGTCACCGCCGCCGGCAGCCTCAGAGCGGTGACCGTGGTGCCATCGGGTAATGAATCCCCTTGCATCAGCTGGGGCTGCCATGCCGTCCCCGTATCGCGCAACAATGTCTGGCGGGGTCCGTCGGTCGTTTCCAGGGTGGCCAGCACGAGCAAGGTGCCGGTGCATGAAAGGTCGCTGTTGAGCAATTCCGTGACCGGCGATCCGTCTGCTGCCATATCGCCCGCGGTGAGGATGGGGGCGGTGGTGCCATCTTTTGCCCGGCGGAACAAGATCAGGTCATCGGGGCTGTCGCTGGTTGTGGCCAGGTAGATCAGGCGGCCGCTGATGTCGACTCGCGGGTCGCTGCCCAGGGCCAGATAGGTACCCCCGCCGGGAGCCGTCCCACCGACCATGGCGACAGGGACGACCTGCCCCTGGTCCAGGATGAAGATGCCACTCCCAACCGCTGTTGCCGGCGGTATGGCCGCCAGCCCGGACCAGAAGGTGACTTGCCCGGCGCAGCCACTGGGAGCGAGGAAGGAGTCGAAGGCCAATCCAGGTGCTGCTTCATCTCCTGCCGCCACCAGGATCCCCGGCGCCGCGGCTCCTGTGGGCATGCGCAGGAGCGCCTGCGGCGCCGGACCACCTGAGAAGGCCGCCCGGAAGAGGAGATCACCGCTGAGCATGTCGACTGCCGGCGCCCCGGCAAAGGGCGAACTACCGACCAGGGCGCCATCCAGAGTCTGACCCGTGACCGACGCCGGCAGGGCCACACGGGTCGCGGCACGCAGGGGTGACGAGGCCATGACGCTCAGCGCCATGAACAGAAGGCATGTCGTAGCCGCCGGACGCACCTGACCCTTCCCCCCGGACAGGCGCCCCTACGCCTGTCCTTATCGCGTCAGCAAATGTCGTTCGAGGTCTTCCCCCGCGGCGGTACAATGAATGCCTTTGTATACGCCCAGGTCGCCTGGCAGGCAAGGAGAGGGGCCGATCCGCTAGACTTTTCGACGTTCGCGGACGGTTCGCGGCGAGGGTGATCCCATGCCATGCAGACGCATTCTCCTCCTGACCCTGGTGCTGATGCCGGTGGCATTCGCCGCCAACGCCGCCGGCGAAGTGGTCATGGAGGCTCTGACGGCCAAGCATTTCCGCCTGCACCTGGCCATGGCGCGGAGCGACCAGGGCCGGCAGACGGTCCTGGACCTGGAGGCCCTCTGGCAGCAATACGAAGCCACGGTGGGCGGCATGGTGCCTCTTTATCCTCCCCAACGCCGCCTTGAGGTTTTTGCCTACGAGGGCTTGGAAGGATTCCGGGCGCTGCGCGGGGACGTACCCGATCTGATGACCGGGGGAAGCCCCTTTCCAGGCCTCCTGGCATCGCCCGGCCAGCTCCTGGTTGCCGTGGATGGCGCCGGTCTGCTGGCACGGAGTGATGTGGCGGCGCTGTTCCACAGCGTGAGCCATCTCATGCACGACGCTGTCCTCTATGACGAAGGGGTGAGCGGCTCCTGGTGGGTGCGTGAAGGGATCGCGACTTATCTCATGCAGACGCCGTACCGGCAGGATCGCTCGTTTGTCGTGGGGCGGGTACGCACCAGCGAGGGCTATATCACCGATGTTTCCCCCGCCGGGCGCGTGGCCTCGACGATTGCCTTTGCCGAGGAACCCAAGAAGAGCCTGGAGGCTGCGCGGGAAGCTTATGGCAAGGGACGGCATGTGCCCCTGGCCACTCTCCTGGACCATCCGGCCGACGAACCATGGCCCGATCCGGTGCAGCGGGATCAGGCTGCGGTGCAATCCTGGGTCCTGTTTCATTTTTTGCTGCATGGGCCCGAGGAGGCTCTGCGTCCACGCCTGGCGCGATTCCTGGCCCTGGAACGCAAGGGCCAGGGCGGCGGCGAAGCGTTTCGCAGGGTCGTCTCAGGTGATCTGAACAGGCTGCAGCCACTGGTCTTCCGGCACGTGCGCAAAATGCACTGAGCGGCGGCGCGGTTACTGGGAGGGGATGCTCACTTCCAGCCAGTGGTAGGCGGCGACAGCCTGCCCATTCTTTCGGGCTGGTGCGAAACGCCAGCGCCGGACCGCCTTGGCGGCTGCGTCGGCGAACCCCAGCGCTGGCTGCTCGGCGCGCATGAGAGGGATATCGGTGACTCTCCCATCTTCATCCACCAGCAAGAGCAGTGCGACGCGGGAATGGACCCCCCTGAGGCGAGCGCCGTGGGGCTGGACAGGCGTCCGTTGCTTGATGGCCAGCGGGTAGCTGACACCGTTCCTGCCCGCGACGTCGGCGTCCACAGGGATAACGCTGGCGTCCGCCAGGGCATGGAGCCCCTTCTCCACCTGCTGCCATCTGCGCAGGTTCTCCCATTCCTCGGAAGAGAAGACAACGGTTGTCTCCATGCTCACCGCCACGGGACGACCCTGACGCATGGCCGGGGCATACCGGCGCCGGCTGATGGCCTTGCGGACGGCCTCTTCAAATTCGCTGGTGGTGACTCTGCCAGGGACATCAGCGGCGGCCTTCATGCTCTCTTCTCCCAGGGTGGCCTCGAGAATCTGCACCTGGTCCACAAATCCCTCGGAACTGACGACGAAGCCGACCCGGATTGTGGCCTCGACATCGATTCTGGCGGCGGCCATGGGGTAGACAGGCAGTGGCGCTTTCAGGACCTGGGGATAGGTCACGCCCTTGTGTCCCGGGCGGAATGGCTGGGGTGTTTCGCTACCGGCGGTGGCCATGAGCACGGCGGCGGCCAGGACAATACTGAAGGGGCCAGTCATGAGGTCTCTCCAAGAAGGGCCCTGAGGGCAGGTTCGAGGTCGGGGTGGAGGAAATTGTAGCCTGATTCCAGCAGGCGCCGGGGGCGCGCCCGGGTGCCCGCCAGCAGCAAGGCGTCGGCCATCTCACCCAGCGCGGCGCGGGCCGCCCAGGCGGGCAAGGGTAGAAAGGCGGGCCGTGTGAGCACCCGGGCAAGGGTGCGAGTGAACACGGCATTGGTGACAGGCTCGGGCGCCACGGCATTGACGGGGCCGTCCAGGTGGGCCTGGGATATGGCAAACCGGATGATGGATACCGCCTCGGGCAGCGACAGCCAGCTCATGTACTGGCGTCCATGGCCCAGGCGACCGCCCAGGCCCAGGCGAAATATCGGGAGCATGCGCGCCAGGGCACCGCCGGTGCTGGAGAGAATAACGCCGAAACGCAGGTGGACCACCCGGATGCCGGCGGCGCGGGCGGCTCCGGCGGCATCCTCCCAGGCCACCGCGACCCGGGCGAGAAAGTCGGAGCCGGGCGGGCTATCCTCGTCCAGCCAGGCCTCTCCGCCATCGCCGTAATAGCCCACCGCCGAGGCGCACACAAGAACCGCGGGTGGCTGCGCGCAGCGAGCCAGGGCACGGCTCAGATGACGGGTGCCGTCAACCCGGCTGTCGCGGATGGCTGCCCGGCGGGTCTGAGTCCAGCGCCCCGCGGCCACGTTCTCACCGGCCAGGTGAATCACGGCGTCCAGCCCCTCCAGGCGGCCTGTCTCCATATCTCCGGTCAGTGGCGACCAAATGATGTCCCCCGTGCCGGCCTCCTGTGCTCGAGAAGCATGGGGCCCGCGGCGCAGGGCGAGAACCTCCCAGTCGGCCGCCTGCAGGGCTCGCGTCAGGGCGGATCCCACCAGGCCGGTTGCACCGCTGATCAGAATCCGCATGGTCTTCTATCCCTGTGTTCCCTCGGTGCTCACTTCGCTACCGGGCTCGGGGAAAAGGGCCGGCACGCCGGCGGCGCGGATGCGCTGGTTCAGGCGGGGCAGGGTTTCAGCCCAGATCTCATCCAGCCGGTCCAATTGCTCATCGATGGCACCAGTCAGTTCCTCGCGCACTCCTTCGGCTTGCTGGGTGGGCCGGAAATCTCCAATGTCCGCAATGCGGGCCAGGCTGCTCAACTTGTTATTGAGGCGAATGGGAAAATTCAAGGGATCCTGGCGGGACTGGTTTTTGGTCTGGTAAAGGGCCTCTTCGATTTCTTTCAGTGCGGCCAGAAAATCGTCCAGGTCGCCAGTGAGCTCATTCTCGTTAGCCAGCCCTTTCAGATGGGGCCGCAGATCTTTCACCTGGCCCCGAACCCGGCGGATGGCGGCAATGGCCTTGTGGGTTTGGGTCAGCTTATCGCGCACGGCCATGAGAAAGTCGAACTGGGCCTCGAGATCGGCCTGGCTTGAAGAACTGCGGGGGTCGGCCTTCAGGACGGCTGGGTCCTCCGCCTCGCTGTCGCCTACCCGCAATCGCACGCGGTATGCACCCGGCACGGCCATGGGCCCGTTGGTCATGCCGGCCCACAGGATCATGCCGGCAAACTTCTCGGGTCCCTCATAACGCAGGTTCCAGACGAAGCGATTGAGTCCCGGTTTCAACTTTTCCAGCTTGTTCGATTCCTCTTCGTCGTCGTCGTCCTCCTTCTCACCGCCGGCAGTGGGATCTGCCTCCGCCTCGTCGCTCTCCTGCGCCTCAGCCTGTCGTTCCCGGGGCGGCTTCAGAGTTCCCTCCCAGGTGCGTACCACATCGTCATCCGATCCGATGATCTGGATCCGCACTACCGTCTCCTCATCCACCTCAGGCAGGCTGTAATGCACCCAGAGACCGGGTGCGGGGTTGCTGCCGGCGGCCCCGCTTTCCTCCCGTCGTCCCATGTCTCGCAGGCGATAGGCGGGACGGGGGGTGAACAGGTGGGGAGCTGCGGGTACGCCGCCGACCATTTGCTGCAGCGGCGTGAGGTCGTCCAGCACCCAGAAGCCGCGACCCTGGGTTGCGGCGATGAGGTCGTCGTCTTTCAAGGCCAGGTCGGTGACCGGAGAGATGGGCAGGCCGAGTTGCAGCGGTCGCCAGGAGGCGCCGTCGTCGTTGGAGAAATAGACGCCGCGTTCGGTGCCCGCATAGAGGAGGCCGCGCACAGTTCGGTCCGCGCGCACTACCCTGGTGAAGTGGTCGCGGGGAATCCCCTTGTCGATCCTCTTCCAGGTCTTCCCGAAGTCGGTGGTCCTGTAGAGGTAGGGAGTGAAATCGTCCAGCTTGTAGCGGGTTGCAGCCAGGTATAGTCCCCCTGGCCGGAACGGGTCTGCCTCCAGGGAATTGATCATGGCCCACTCGGGCAGGCCCTTGGGTGTCACGTCGGTCCAGCTCCCACCACCGTCTCTGGTGAGGTGCAGCAGACCATCGTCGGAGCCGGTCCAGATCAATCCCTCCTGCAAGGGCGATTCAACGGCGGCGAAAATCGTGGCGTAGTA
>JAPUKF010000072.1 GCA_027295805.1 Acidobacteriota bacterium
CGATCCAGTCCCGCGCCAGCAGGGCGCGCAGAGTGGCGCTGGTGACACCGTCACGGCGCAGGTCCTCACGGGGCATGCGCCCGGCAGCCTTCCGGAGCAAGCACAGGGCCGCCGCCTGGGCCGGTGCGCGCCCCAGCGAAGCTTCACATTCTTCCCACCTCTCCCGCGGCGCCTTGAGGGTCACCACCTGCCTCGTGGGGATGGACGCCGGCCCCCGTCCGGCTGCTGCCAGCCCGGCCGGCAAAGCGGCCCGCAGCATCTCGCCCTCGGCAACCACGTAGTAGTCGGCGGCAAAACGCACCAGGTCCAGGACCACCGGCGGCAGGCTGGGCTCGGCCTCCAGAACCCGTTCCACCTCGCGCAGCCTGAGGCCCGGGCGCGACTCCTTCGCCTCGGCCCTCATGACCACACCGGTCAGCCGGCGCCGCCCGAACGGCACCACCACCCTCTGCCCCGGCAGGGGCGGCGCGGCGCCTTCAGGCCACAGGTAAGTAAACCGCCGGCGCACCGGCAGCGGGACTGCCACTTCCACACGGCGCCGCACCCCCACCTCCGCGCCGGTCTCAGCCACTCCCGGCTTGGTCCACCAGGGCCTTGACCTGTCGCAGGTCGTCGTACACGGCCTGTCGGTTCGCCCGCGTGTACTGGCGCAGCAGGTATGCGGGATGGTAGGTGAGCATCAACGGGATGCCGCGAAATTCGCGCATCTGGCCGCGGGCATGGGTGATGGCGATGGGGTCCTGAAGAAGAACCGATGCCGCCACCTTTCCCAGAGCCACCAGGGCCCGCGGCTGGATGCTCTCGATCTGGGCGACAAGGAACTCGAAGCAGGCTGCAATTTCATCCTCACGGGGATTGCGATTTCCCGGCGGCCGGCACTTCACGATATTGGCGATATAGACCTGCTCCCGGCTGAGCCCAATGGCGGCAATCATGCGATCCAGGAGCTTTCCGGCCCGACCCACGAACGGCTCGCCCAGGCGGTCTTCTTCCTCGCCGGGGCCCTCACCGATGAACATCAAGCGCGCTGAGGGGTTGCCGACACCGAAAACGATGGTCTGGCGCCCCTTGCTGAGCGCGCAACGGGTGCATTCACCCAGGTTGGCACGCACCGCTTCCAGAGAACTCACGGTGTCCGTCTCAGCGTTCCCCGCTGGCACAGGTATCCCCGGCAGGCGCAGCGCATCGACCCCCAGCTCATGAAGGAAGCGGATCTGCTCCAGCAGACCAGGCCGGACAGGGTCGGTCATCCCTCCGTCCCGGCCGCAGCGGAGAAATGCGCTCCCGCCAGGTGATCCAGGAGCCGCGCCGCCACCCGGGCCTTGCTCATGACCGGCCAGGCATCCGTGTCACCGTTTCGGCTGATCAGGGTGACCTGGTTGGTTTCCGCCCCGAACCCCGTGCCCGCTCGATTCACAGGGTTGGCGACGATGTAATCCAGGTTCTTGGCTTCCAGCTTGCGGCGTGCGTTGGGCACCAGGTCGTCGGTCTCCGCCGCAAACCCCACCAGGACCGGCCGCGGCGCCGACCCGCGACGCCGGCCCAGTTCCGCCAGGATATCCGGAGCCGGCTCCAGATGGAGATCCAGACCCTGGGTGGACTTCTTCAGCTTGCCGGCCTCAGGCCGCGCCAGACGATAATCGCCCACGGCGGCAGCCATGACCACCAGGTCGCTCCCCTCGCTGCTGGCCAGGATGGCATGGCGCATCTCTTCCACCCGTGTGACATGGACCACCCGGGCACCAGCCGGATCCGGGAGGTGGGTTGGACCACTGACCAGGGTGACCGTCGCTCCACGGTGGACCGCGGCTTCAGCCAGGGCATGTCCCATGCGACCAGTGGCCGGATTGGAGAGAAAGCGCACTTCATCCAGCGGCTCGCGGGTTGGACCGGAAGAGACAACCACCTTGAGGCCGGCCAGGAGTTGTCCGGTTTCGCCACCGGCGACGGCCAGCGCTCTTCTGGCGATGTCGGCAGGCTCCAGGAGCCGCCCCGGGCCGCTCTCGCCGCACGCCAGGTCCCCCGTCTCAGGACCCACCACTTCAACGCCGCGCCGGCGCAGGATTTCAAGGTTCGCCTGCACGGCGGGATGTTGATACATGACGATGTTCATGGCCGGTGCCACCATGACGGGACAGTCGGAGGCCAGGTAGATGGTGCTCAAAAGGTCGTCGGCAAGACCGCCGGCAAACCTGGCGAGGGTATTGGCCGTGGCCGGCGCCACCAGCAGCAGGTCGGCCCGCCGCGCCAGATCGATATGCTCGATGCCGTCAACCGTTTTAGGACGGAACATGTCCCCATAGACCGGGCGCTGACTCAGGGTCTGGAGAGTCCCCTCCGTCACGAACCAGCTCGCGCTGCGGGTCAGGACCACCGTCACTCCGGCACCGCCGGCGCGCAGAAGACGGACCAGCTCCGGCACTTTGTAGGCACCAATGCAACCGGTCACACCCAGAAGGACCTCCACCACTGCCCCCCGTCAGCCCTCGAGAAGTTCGCTGACCTCGTTCTCTTCCATGGGTCCGATGGCATCCTCGCCAACCTGGAAGTCGATGAGTCCTTCCATGACTTCACGGCGAGCGATCTCCGTCGGCTTGGTGGCCTCGATATCCAGTTTGGGCCGGGCGCCGCGTTGCAACTGCTTGGCGCGCATGGCAGTGATGGTCACAAGACGAAACTTACTGTCGATGTTATCGGGCAACTCGCTCACTCTTTCTCCTCGCGGGACCCTGCCCGCTCTTTTCACTCCGGCGACCGGGGTGAATCAGAACTCACCGCCCCGGCGCCCGGGAACGTGGCCACGACGCGCTCGGCGACCGACTCCATCCGGGACCGTCGCTGGCGGTCGGCCAGTATGACCACCTTGGCGGCTCTCAGACTGGTCTCAAGATCATCGTTGACGATAAGGAAATCGTACTCTTTCCAGGCGCGAATTTCATCCCTGGCTACCAGAAGCCGTTCCGCCTCTGTTCCCGAAGATTCCGTACCGCGGCGACGCAGCCGCTGGAGGAGGGCCTGGTAGTCCGGTGGCAGGAGAAAGATGAACGTGGCGCGGGGGGCTCTCTTGCGCACCCAGCTTGCTCCCTGGACATCAATGACGAGCAAAAGGTCAGAGCCGCCGGCCAGGATCTCCTCGGTGGCCTGGCGGCCGGTGCCATAGAGGTGCCCGTAGATCTCGGCCCATTCAAGAAATTCGTCATCACCAGCCATGGCGGCAAAGGTATCCCGGTCCACGAAATGATAATCAATGCCGTCCTGCTCATCCCGGCGGCGAGGCCGCGTGGTGTAGGACACCGAAACCCGCAGCCGCGGCACGCTGGCCACCAGCCGGCGCGCCAGTGTCGTTTTCCCGGTGCCGGAGGGTGCGGAGAACACCACCAGGTTGCCCCGTTGCTCGTTCTCTCCTGATGCCCGCGTGCTCATGCGATGTTTTGCACCTGCTCACGGATGCGCTCAAGTTCCTGTTTGATCTCCACCACCAGGGTGCCGATGCGCACCTCGCCGGACTTGGAACCGATGGTATTGACCTCCCTGTTCATTTCCTGCAGGAGGAAATCACACCGGCGACCGTTGGTGTCCTCCCCGGCGGTGGTCAGGAGATCCCGCGTCTGCTGCAAATAGCCGGCAAGGCGAACCAGTTCCTCGGTGGTATCGGTCCGATCCGCCAGCAAGGCCACTTCTTGTTCCAGGCGGCCCGGATCCAGCTCCATCCCCTCGCTGAGAAGCTCCGCCAGCCGCTGCTCCATCCGCCGCCGGGCATCTGAGGGGATCTGGGCGGCCCTCTCTTCGATAGCACCATGGAGCTCCACAATTCTGTCCAGGCGAGGGAGCAGATCCGAGAGGATCATCTCCCCTTCTTGCCGGCGCATGGCATGAACCGCGGCCAGTGCCTCATCGAGAGTCTCGCTCACCAGGGCCCTGACTTCGTCATCGGCTTCAACCCCCGTGCTGCGGATGGTGACAGCGTCGGGAAAGCGCAGCGCTGTGGCCACATCAAGTTCACCGCTGATGCCCAGTTTGTCCCGGAGCCGGACCGCCGCATCCTGAAGGCCCGAGACCAGCGCAGTGTTGATCTGCACCTGACAGGGGTCGCCGGAGGCATGCTCCAGATGCACGGACACTTCCGCCCGGCCCCTTCCGATCCGAGCACTCACCTGGCGGCGAAGATCGGGTTCAAGAGCCGCCAGAGACCGCGGCATGCGCATCTGGATTTCGGCAAAGCGGTGATTGACCGTCCGGACTTCCACGGCAACTGAGAGGCCTTCTTTTTCGCGCTGGCCCCGGCCAAAACCGGTCATGCCCAGGATCATGGATGGATCCGCAAGATGGTCACTGAATAATGGAGGAGGATACGCCGATCCCGCCCATGATACCTCAAAGCCGGGATCCATGAGCAGGTCCCTGCTGAACGCGAGCAACTCTAGCCGAGCAGCTCAGGCTGCGTCAAGCAGGCATCCGGAATTTGCCTCGCCCCCCCCCTTGAACCAGAGCAGCGGGATGCCCATTTATCCTTGATTTCCTTCGTTTTAAGGAACTCATGGCGAAGATGCGTAATTTTGTAATTCTATATTGCAATTGCTATTTCTAAATATATATTGCCAGCGAAAGGTATATAACATCACGGGATGTCCTGCCTACCGGCAGCCGGTCTGGTCAAGGACGACCTACAAGGGGGAAGTCTGATGAAGAAGTTCCTGATGCTGTTTGCCGCCGCCGCTTTTCTCGCGCCAGCGGCCGGCTTCGCCCAGACAGCGGGCGAGATCGTCGGGTCTGCGGTTCTCGGGCAGGACGGAGACATCTTCCAGTGCGGCCGGGGTACTGACCCATGCAATCTCAAGGTGCGGATCTACAGCGAAGTCGATCCCACCGATTTCCATGGTGCCGCTAACCCGGTTGATGGTTTCCCCACCTACCGCAGGAGGGGAATCTATCAGGCGGATTCGCAGCTCACTGGAAATTACCCGGCCACCGTCGGGCTGACCGACCTGAACTGGTTCGCCGTGTGGGATGGCGTCACAAGCCCCGACAGATTTGACCACGTGGGGTATTTTGGCGCTCAGTCGCAGGTCGTCAGCTTCGCCGAGCTGGGCAACACCACATCCAGCACTTGCCTGCCCGTGGTCTCATCGACGGCCTGTTTCCTCGCTCTGGCCTAC
>JAPUKF010000073.1 GCA_027295805.1 Acidobacteriota bacterium
GCCGACGACCGTGTAACGAGTGTCCTTCATCCGGCTCTCACTCCTGGAAGCGACTGGCGGGAAGGCCCAGGAAAGCCAGCGCATTCTCGCCCCGAACGCGGGCGTGAATGTCATCCCCCAGGTCGGTCAGTTCATCAAGAACCTTGCCCGGGCGTGCCTCTCCCAGGGGGAACGGATAATCGCTGCCCAGCAGAATACGCTCGCTTCCGAAGAGATCCAGCAGCTGTCTGAGACTGGCGGCATCATGAACCAGAGAATCGACATAGAACCTATCCAGGTAATGGCGCGGCGACTTCTCCGCTTTCACAGCCACCAGATCCGGGCACGAACCGTACGCCTGGTCCACTCTTCCCAGGATGCCGGGGAAGGCGCCGCCACCATGGGCAAACGCGATGCGCAGTCCGGGCAACCGATCCAGCACCCCACCCAGGATCAGCGAGCAGATGGCCAGGGCGGTTTCCGCGGGCATGCCCACCAGCCAGGGCAGCATGTAGTCGTTCATCCGCTCCCGGCCCAGCATGTCCCAGGGATGGACAAACACCGCCGCCTCCAGATCGCAGGCCGCTTCCAGAACCGGGAAGATGTCCGGGCTGTCCAGGTTGGCGCCGTTGACATGGGTGCCGATCTCAACACCGGCCAACCCCAGATCACCCATGCAACGCTTCAGTTCAGTGATAGAACGGTCCGTATCCTGAAGAGGCAGGGTGCCTAGCCCCACGAACCGGCCAGGGCTCGTGGCGACCACCCCACTGATGTGATCGTTGAGGCGCCGGGCCAGGTCATGGGCATGTCTTGCCTCAGCCCAGTAGCTGAACATGACCGGTACGGTGGAGAGCACCTGCACGTTGACGCCGGTCTCGTCGCAGTCCGCCAGCCTGCGGACGGGATCCCAGCAACGCGCATCGATGGTGCGAAAACACTCCCCTCCCCTCATGAGGTGGGCGCTGTCCGCTCCCGTTTTCTCCAGGCTTAGCCAGCCCGGGCAGCCATAGATTTCTTCCAGGTCCGGCCAGCCGTCGGGCAGGATGTGGGTGTGGAGATCAATGGTCAGGGTCGCAGGAGAACATCCCACCTAGACCTCCACCGGCGGCGACAGAATCGCGCCACAGCTCTTGCAGGTGCGCAGTGCTTCGTCGCCGTAGAACTGCTCGATGATCGGCGTGAGTTGCGTCGCCAGATCCTTGACATGCATCTTTGCGTCATGGAGAACGGTGCCGCATCTCTCGCAGTACCAGCGCAGATGGTCGAATTCCTTCGGGCGCCGGCGGCGCTCAATGACCATGCCAACGGTCTGGGCCACTCGCTGAGGTGAATGAGGCACACGGGCGGGCAGCAGCAGCACCTCTCCCTGACGGATGGGAATATCCCGGGGCCCCTGGTCCTCCATCACCCGCAGCACCATGTCACCTTCCAGCTGGTAGAAAAACTCCTCCGCCGGGTCGATGTGGTAATCGTTCCGGCGGTTGGGGCCGCCCACAATCATGACGATGAACTCGGTGTCTTCCCAGACGATGGCATTTCCCACCGGCGGCTTGAGGAGGTGCCGGTGTTCATCGATCCAGCCCTCTAGGTTGAATGCCGAAAGCTTGCTCATGAAACCCCCATTATCAATGAAACTCACGGGATTCTCTCATTTTTCCGTCATTCCCTCAACTCTGGAGGTCGTTCTGGCGTAACCTCTTGAGGAACAGGGCGGCGGCCGGAACTTTTCAGGGCTGCCGGCATTTTGGGATGTGGAGGCTCCATGAAGGAACTCAGCGACGCCGAGCTCATGGCCCGGACCAGCGAAGGTGACCGTCCAGCCTTCGGCGTCCTGGTGAACCGCTACAAGGACCCCATTGTGAACTACTTGACGAAAATAACAGGAAATCGCAGCAACGCCGAGGAAGCGGCCCAGGAGACCTTCGTCAAGCTCTTCCATGCGGCCCCCCGCTACCGGGAACAGGGCCAGTTTTCCGCCTATCTGTACCGCATCGCCACAAACCTTGTGCGTCAGGAAGAACGTCGCAGGCGGCGCTGGCACCTGGTCTCGGGGGTCCTGGCCCGAAGCGCAAGAGCCGTCACCGAGGATCGGGAGTCGGCTCATCAGGCCCTTCTCCGCCAGGAGTTGGGACGGGAACTGGTTGCGGCCCTGGCGCGCCTGCCCATACGTTACCGGGTTCCGCTGGTGCTGCGGGATGTCCAGGGCTGGTCCTACGAGGACATCGCCCGCCTCACCGCCTCCCGCCTGGGCACCGTCAAATCCCGCATCAGCCGGGGCCGGAGCCTTCTCCGCCATTCCCTTGAACCGTATCGAAACCGAGGAGAGACTCTTGCGCAACGAACCACTGCGTGACGCCCTGCGCCGGCTGCCGGCGGAGACGGCCTCCGAGGCTTTCACCACCCGTGTGCTGGCACGCCTTGACGACGCCCGCCCCCGGATCTGGATCCTACGCCTGGCACCGGTGGCCGCCATGCTGGTCCTGGCCGCTGTGGCCCTCCCCACCGCCTGGCACCTCATGAACGCCGATTCCGAGGTGCGTCCTCAGACCGCCGCGACGGCGCCGGCCGCCGGGGTTGAACGTGCCTCTCAAAGGGCCCAGGTTCTAGAACAACTGGCGGCCCTGCAAGCGGACCGAAAACGTCTTGACCGGGAATGGCGGCAGTATCGGAACCTGGCCCAGGGGGTGGAGCCTGTGCTCTACCTCGGTGGCAATGAGAAAGTTGACGTTCTACTGGATTTGCGGCGGGTACCACCTGAATCTCTGCGGGGTGATGTGGTGCCGGCGGCTCTGACCGAGAGGAGTTACCAGCCATGAAGAAGTTGCTTCCCATCCTGGCCGGCCTGGCCATGCTGACAACCACAGCCCAGGCCCAGAGCCGCACGGTCCGTATTTGTGACGAGACGAAGGAGGATTGCCCCAAGGTCATCCGTTTTCAGGCCAACGGCGATGACCCGCGGGTGGTTCTCCTGCGCAACAAAGGTGACGCTCCCTCCTATATCTCCCTGGACCGTTTCATGTCCCAGCGGGGCTATCTCGGGGTCGGTCTCACGGACCTGACGCCGGAACTCCGCGACTACTTCGGGATCGACAGTGACTACGGCGTGCTGGTCAACCGCGTGGAGGAGGACAGCCCCGCGGGGAGGGCAGGTCTGCAGGTGGGCGACATCATCACCCTGGTGGATGGCGAGGAGGTCAGCGGCAGCCATCACATCGCGCTGGCGGTGCGCAAAAAAGAAGAGGGTGACCCCATCGATCTGGAGATCTGGCGGGATGGACGCCCCATGACCTTGACGGCAACAGCCGCTCAGCACGAAAAGCTGCAGATCGATCTCAGCAGCCTCGCCGGGCTCGGCCAGCTCGGCACCTTGGGCAACATGAAGGTCTTCGGCGTGGATGCCGACGCCATCAACAAGACCGTGGAGGAGGCCCTCGAGAATCTGGAGCATACGTTCGGAGAAGGTGGCAACTTCATGTTCAACTTCGACCCTGAAGACGCCGAAAAATTTAAGCAGCAATGGAATCTGAAGTTCGACGGCACCACCTTCCCGCAGAAGGTGGAAACACTCCAGATCATTGAAGAGCAGATGGCCGAGCGCATGCGCGAGCTTGAGTTACGTCTCCAGGAACTGGAAGAACAGCTAGAGAAAGAAGAGCGCTAGGACGCG
Organism: Acidobacteriota bacterium; assembly: GCA_027295805.1. GTDB lineage: Bacteria > Acidobacteriota > Polarisedimenticolia > SMYD01 > SMYD01 > SMYD01. The sequence goes on from JAPUKF010000073.1 coordinate 3,650, forward strand.
ACGGCATCCATGATGGCAGCGGCGGCATTTTCGCCGCTGCGCACGCAATCGGGCACGCCGATGCCACGGTAGGCATTCCCCGCCAGGACGAGGCCGCTGTAACCGGTCATCCTCTGATCGATGTCATCAATGAGATCCAGATGCCCCAGACCGTACTGGGGCAGCGACTCGTGATAGCGGGTGACATGGGTCAGCACAGGCTCACCCCGGATACCCAGAAGGCGGGTCAGATCTCGGCGGGTCGCATCCACCAGGTCGTCATCGGAGAGAGGATCGGAGCGGTCGCCATGGAACGCGCGGAGCATGACGTAGCCGTCAGGCACACGGCCGGCATACTTGCGATGGGCAAAAGTACAACCGAGCATGGTGAGGCCTTCCCGGGCCGGCACCACGAAGCCGAATCCGTCCAGATGATGCTCCACATCCTCCTGGCGGTAGGCCACCCCCACCGTGGCCGATGTCCCGTAACGGACGAAGGACAGGCGGCGAGCCATGTCGTCGTCCAGGGACCGCAGGACCTCCGCCGCCCGAGGCGCCGGCAAGGCGATGATCACGCCGTCGAAATCGGACTTGCCACCGTCCCAGGTGACGGTCCAGCGCCCGCCCCGGGTCCGCAGGACACTTTTTATGCTCACCCCGGTGCGTGCACATGAGGCCGGCAGGCGCCGCGCCAGTTCATCGGTGAGTTCCTGCAACCCCCCTCCCAGGGAAGCAAACATGCCGTAGCGGGCACCGCTGGCGCTGCCCCCGGCCTGGCCGGCGGCGGCGGACTTTCGGGCTGCCAGCCACATGGCGCGGACGATGCTGCCGTGGCGGCGTTCCAGGTCACGAAACCGCGGGAAGGTGGCCAGAAGGGAGAGGCGCATGGGATCCCCCCCATAGATGGCGCTGATCATGGGCTGGGCCATGGCTTCAAACGCTTCCCTGCCCAGGCGTCGCTTCACGAACTGCCCCAGAGTCTCATCGCTGTCCCCGCGACGCCGCGGGAGCACCAGGTCCAGTCCCACCCGCAGTTTGCCCAGGGGGCTCATGAGAGGGGTCGTCACCAGGGGCCACAGGCGCGCCGGGGCCATGAGATGGAAGCCTTCCGGCGTCGGATAGAGGCGGCCTTTCTTGACGATGAAACTGCGACGGTGCTCATCCTGGGTCCCGACGATCCGGTCTCCCATGCCCAGTCTCTCGATGAGTTGCAAGGCCCAGGGCTTCTCGGTGATGAGAGAGTCGGGACCCTCTTCCATGAGAAAACCGTCACGATTCATGGTGCCGATGACTCCGCCCAGCCTTTGTGCGGCATCGAAGAGCTTCACCTGGGGGCTCGCCTCCCGCTCGCGCCCCAGTTCCAGGAGGCGGTGGGCCGCCGCCAGCCCGGTGATGCCACCACCTACTACAGCCACCTCCGGCAGCCGGCGGTCGCTCAAATCGCTTCTCCGGAGAGCCTGATGATCCGCTCCCCAAGGAGAGTGAGAAACTCAGGATGGTCGTTGACGCACCCGGCCCGCCGCAGCCGCAGACCGGCTTGCACGGCTGTTTCCTGAGCCTCCACGTCCAGGTCGTAGAGGACCTCGACATGATCACAGAGGAAGCCCACCGCCTGTACCACGGCTTCCTTGACGTTCTCCCCGGCCAGGCGCTTGAGCACGTCGTTGATATCAGGTTCCAGCCAGGGTGTGCGGGGGTTGCCGCTGCGGCTCTGCCAGGCCAGTTCCCAGCGGGGTAACTCGAGAAGCTCGGCCACTTCGCGGCACGTTGTGGTGACATCATGCACATAGGGCGAGTCCTGCGCCATGTCCACGGGCAGGGAATGAGCCGTGAAGACCACCGGGATATCCTCTGGCCACTCACCGTCGCGCATCAGGCCGGTCTCCTCCAGACGGGCCGCGTTGGCTTCCACGAAGCGCATGTCATCGTAATAAGGTGCTACGAAACTCACCTGGATGGTGCCGTCCGCGGCTGCCTCCACCTCCTGGACATAGCGATCCCAGGTGGTTTCAGCCCTGTGGGGCGCCATAATGATCACGGCCGCGTGGCGCAGGCCATCATCGCGCAGAGCGGCCACAGCTTCCGGCAGGAGAGGGTGCCAGTTGCGCATCCCCATCACGACCGGCATGTGGCGGCCCCGTTCCTGCAGCCAGTGCTCCAGCTTCTCGCAGAGTTGCCGGGTCAGGTCGTTATAGGGCGAGCGGCCGCCAACGGCCTCGTAATGCTTCGCCACAGCCTGCAGCCGGGCCTCCGGGACATCCTTGCCGGCCACCACCCGTTTGAGAAAAGGCATGACCTCATCCGGCGCAGTGGGCCCGCCATAGCCCACGAGAAGAACCGCGTCCACGGGTGTCTTCATGATGAGCTGAGCTCGTGAACCAGATCCACCAGGCGCCGCACGTTATTCACCGGCGTGCCCGGCAGGATGCCGTGGCCGAGGTTGAAGATATGGCCGGGCCGTCCGCCGGCTTGCGCCAGGATCCGCTCCACTTCGCGCTGCATGATCGACTGGGGCGCGAACAGGATCAGGGGGTCCAGGTTGCCCATGATGGGCAGATCGTGCCCTACTCTTTCCCAGGCCACATCCAGATCGACCCGCCAGTCGGCTCCCAGGACGGTTCCTCCGGCCTTGCGCATGTGGGGGAGGAGATCACCGGTACCGGTGCCGAAGTGGATGTCAGGGAACTCGGCCGGCAGCGCCCCCAGGTGCAGTGATGTGTGGCCCTGAACATAGCGCTGGTAATCGGCCGGGGAGAGGCAGCCCACCCAGCTGTCGAAGAGTTGCAGGGCTTGAGCCCCTGCTTCCACCTGCCCCTCGAGGTAGGTGATCGTGCCCCGCACAACCTTTTCCATGAGCGCATTCCAGGCGCCCTCATGGCCGTACATGAATGTCTTGGTGTGCAGGAAGTTACGTGAGGCGCCCCCCTCCACCACGTAGGAGGCCACCGTGAACGGTGCGCCGGCAAAGCCGATGAGCGGAA
>JAPUKF010000074.1 GCA_027295805.1 Acidobacteriota bacterium
AGTTCGGGAAGGGAGATCAGGGCGTCACGGTAAACCGACGGGGGCAACATGGAGGCCACCGCCCGGGCCGTGGCAGCATGCTCCCGTGCCATGGTTCGGGCCCTGCTCAGAGAACCTTCCCGGTGGAGGCCCTCCACCAGGAGAGCGTATGCGTCAGCACAATCCTCGGGCTGTTCGATGATACGCCGCACCACCGGCTCCATGTCCGAACGGCGAGCCAGGAGATCGATGACCGGGAGGGTCAGCTTCCCCTCCTTCAAGTCGGAAGCAACCGGCTTGCCCAGCACTTCCCGTTCACTGGTGAAATCCAGCATGTCATCCACGAGCTGGTAAGCCACGCCGATGGCGTGACCGTAGGCCCTGAGGGGCGCCTGCCACTCTCCTCGCCCGACCAGCACCGAGGCCGTCTCACAACAGCCTGAGAACAGGCGCGCCGTCTTGCGCGCGACAATCTCCATGTACTGATTCTCGGTGACATCAAGACGTCCGATAGCGTGGGTCTGCATCAACTCACCCTCGATCATTTTGAGAGTGATATCCGAAATCAGGTTGAGGATCCCCAGATCCTCACCGACCAGCGCCATGCCCAGGGAGCGGATGTAGAGGTAGTCCCCCATGAGGATGGTCAGGGTATTGCCCCAGCGGGAGTTGACCGAGAGACGTCCGCGACGGCAATCGGCTTCATCAATGACATCGTCATGCACCAGGGTGGCGGTGTGGATGAACTCGAACACCGCGCCGTAGAGAATGTCCCTGCGCCCCTCATACCCGCAAGCCCGGGAGGCAAGCAGCAACAGACCCGGCCGAATGCGCTTGCCTCCGCTTTCCGCGATGTAGCGCCCGACCTCGGCAATAACCGGCACCTCGGATTCCAGATTGCGTCGGAACTCCTTCTCAACCTCCTGGAGGGGTTCCGAAACCAGCGCCAGGACATCCTGCGGCGTCAACTGGATCTCGACTTGCACCGCAGCTTCCAGAGCGCTGCGGCGCACAGAGCCGGGTTCAGCCTGAGCGTTCTCGATGTTATTGGCGGGCAATGGCCTGGGACTCCGGCTCGGACTGAAAGGTCTTGCGTTCCACCACCTGGCCATCCTCGATGACATAGGCAACGCCCACCGCTTCGTACCACCAGGTTTCGCGCTCGATGCCATCGGTCCCTGCCCGGCGCTCGGTACGGTCGGGCACACCCAGATCACGGATGATGCGGCCGCGGGTCGAGTCGCTGCCATAAAGGTCCACCAGACGCTGCACCGCCTCCCACTCAGGGGAGTCCTGCAGAACCAGATCCTCCACAACGGGCCTGCGCTTGGCGATGCGAGCGGTGATTTCCACGTCGGCTGGGCGGGCAAAACGGATACCGTCGAACTTCACAGGATCGTAAAAACGCAGGAAATAGAAATCGTACTCCCTGTTCTTGCTCACGACCATCTCATAGAAGCCGTTGGCACCCGTGGTGGTGGCGTTCATCTCGGCTTCGGCAGGACGACTTTCCACGGTGAGGAACCGGACCACGCGACGGGTGGCCAGAACGCGCACGGGCACGCCGGGGACGCCTTGCCCCTGGGTATCGGTCACGCGGCCGCGCACGGTAAGTTCCGTGGGCTTGCCCCAGGCACCCCGGACCACCGATGGTAGAAAGGAAGTCGCGGACAGAATCAGAACGATGGCGGCCAGACCGTGACGCATGGGCTTCCTCCTTGCCTGCTCGACGCAGCACCAGGTCGGCGCCGCGTCATTGAGGTGAACCGGCTTCAGGCGAGCAGATTCTAACACCTCGCCATCTCGACCCTCAAGGTGATTCCTCGTCTAATTCCTCCAGATCCTGGACTTCCACCCCGGGAGGAATTGTAAAATGGAACCGGCGGTCATCCATGGGAGGGTCCAGGCGGAGGTCGCTGAAGCTCCAACGCACCTGATTCCCGGCCGCGTCGTGCACCGTGAAAAACAGGATCCGGCCCGTCGGTGTTGCCGCCAGGTCGATCCGGACCATGGTCTGGGATGACGCGCGGGGCTCGAGGATCAGGTCCAGGCGCCCATCCGCCTGGCTCGATTCCATGATCCGGAATGCTTCCGTGAGGGTGCTGGTGCCGCTGAGAAGCAGAGCCATGGCGCCATCGCGCCGCAAGGAGTCCATGCTTCCCCGGACCACCTGGCGGTCCTCAGGCAGGTAGAGCCAGGTCGAGTGGCCGTCGGTCACCGCCAGTTTGGTTTCCGGGGTCTGATAATCCCAGCGCATGCGGTCCGGTCGCGCGATCTCGAACTGCCCGCTCTCAACCTGTTCCCGGGGCAGGGTCGGGGACGAGACCACCTGCTGAAACTGCCCCCCCAGTCGGGTCCATGAGTCGAGCCAGCTCTGGACCCGGGAAGCAGGGTCGGCGGCGGCCCGGGGAAGCGGTGCGGAGACTGCTGCCACCAGGACGCCTGCCAGGACCAGTCTGGGCAAGAAGACCGTCATGGCCGCCATTCTAACAGGCGGCCATGACGGCTGTTGCACTAGGGGCAGGAAGTCTCAGGTGGCGCGGGCCGTGCGCGGCGGATGCCACCACTGGCCAGTCCGGCACCGAGATTGCCGGGCACGCTGTCACTGATTCGCCGGCTGTTCAGCAGGTAACCGACTATCTGGTCCGGCTGCAGATCGAGGACAGACTCGGTGTAGGTGCCAATGCCATCCCCCACCTGACTCAGGCGACAGAGACGGCCGACCGGCAGGGTTGACTGGGGCGTGGCCCCCGGGTCCTCCCGTAACGACAGCGGGTCCACAAGCCTGATGTCAACCCGCTGGATGTCGTAGCTCAGACCGGCTTCCGTGGGCTGCCAGTCCAGGATGACGGTCACGGTGTCCTTCTGGATCACGTCGTCACCGGCCGGTACTGTCTGGAGAACACCATCCGGACCGGCAGCCACTACGGTGGCACCGGCCGCCACCACGCCGCCGACCGCCACGACCTGGACATCGTCGCTGAGAGGATCGGCCGTGGTATCCGCCAGGCCGTTGCCTCCGACTCCTTCGACGATCAGCGCCGGCAGCTGGCTCAGGCTGAGAGTTTCGTCAGCTCCACCCTGGCCGACCTCGCGCAGAGTGCCTGCGATGCTGACATGCACCAGGGTTGTGTCGCTGCACATGGGATCCACGGAGCAGCGCACCGACAGATGATAGGCCTTGGAGAAGACCGGGTTGTCCCGGAAGATGAAGTCATTGGACCAGTCCTGCAGGATCTGGCCATCACTGGCGAAACGGTACTCGATGAAGCCGTTGACACATGCATCCAGGTTGGAGTCGCTGCCATCCAGAGTCACCAGGCTTCCTGGTGACTCTGGATGGCGACATCGGGGCCGGCGTTGGCCGTTGCGA
>JAPUKF010000075.1 GCA_027295805.1 Acidobacteriota bacterium
CCACGTTGAGCATGAAGCCCAGGCCCAGGTGCAGGAGGGGATGAAATTTACCCCAGCCGTAGTAATAGCTGTAGAAGAACGCCGCCTCGAAGAAGAACAGCAGCACGTAGGGCAGGAACGTCGGCGAGAAGACGTGCATGAGGTAGGTGGTGAACCTGGGGTACAGGGCAATGAGGGCGAAAGTGAGACCAGCCCCGAAGGTGGCCGTCAGGGAGAAGGCCGTGGCCATGAGCTTGATGAATTCATAGGCCAGCTTGTCGTATTTCTTATCGCCGGTGAAATAGCCGACTGCCTCGATGATCATGGCAAAGATTGGCACAGCCAGAACGAACGCCGCAAAGAGAAGGTGAAGCTGCGCCAGAACCCAGACCACCACGCGACTGCCGAACACAGGCGCCTGGCGGTATTCCTGCTCGACGTAAGGCTGAGCTTGCTCCTGTGCCGCCCGGTCCTCGGCCAGTTCCTTGAGAGCCCGATCCCGCGGCGTTTCAACCGTTTCAACCGCCGCAACCGGCGACTTGAACTCACTGGCCTGCAGGACCATGAGCACCTTCAGGGCCACCGCCATGAAGGCAGCGATACCGAACAGGGCCACCACGATCTGGAGCTTTCTGTTCACCGGTTACTCGTCATGCTCGGCTTGCAGTTTTCTGACATAGGCGATGATGGCCCAGCGGTCGCTGGGCGAGAGAGGGTACTTGTAAGAGGGCATCAAGCCCACGCCGTTGGAAATGACATCGAACAGTTCCCCGGCGCTTGCATCACGAATTCGCTGCACGTGCAGACTGGTGGTGGGGATGGCACCACGTTCGAACATGATGCCTCGTCCCGTGCCCCGGCGATCGTGACAGGGCAGGCAGTAGATATTGAAGCGATCCTGCCCCCGGATCACCAGCGCGTCATCCACTGCGACGGGGATTGTCAGCACCGGCTCACCCGCAGCGTCCCGACCAGTCATGAACCTGCTGTCGGTCCAGGTGGCCAAGGGCAGCGGATTGCGGGCGACGGTTCCTGCCACCGGCGTGCGCATGGTCATGCCGTCGCTGAAGAAGTCGCTGGCAGCCTGGGCTTCATAGCGTGGCTGGTCGTCCATGTTGGGGATGGGATGAATGGGGGGACGGCTGGACGTACAGCCGCGCACACAGCCCAGGGTTCCGACCAGAGCCGCGACAAGCAGCAGGAAGCGCAAGCACCGCGCCACCTCAGGCCTTCCCCTCTCCCGGCCTGGGGTTGCTTATCTTCGCCAGGTACGAATTGCGCGGCCGGTTGTTGAGTTCGGCCAGCAGTTCGTAATTGCGGTTTATCTTTTTCTGCTGAAAGACCTTGGACCGGGGATCAAGAATATTGCCGAAAGCGATGGCCTGGGTCGGGCACGCCTGCTGGCATGCGGTTCGGGGCTCGTCCGCAGCGAGAGGGCGACCGGCGGCCTTGGCGTCGATCTTGGCCGCCTGGATGCGCTGTGTGCAAAAAGTACACTTTTCCATGACGCCCCTGGAACGGATGGTCACGTCGGGGTTTGCAGCCATCTTCAGGAGCTCAGGCGTATCCTTGGTCAGGTTGTAGTAATTGAACCGGCGCACCTTGTAGGGGCAGTTGTTGGAGCAGTAGCGGGTACCGATGCAACGGTTGTAGACCATGACGTTGAGGCCTTCATCGTCGTGAACAGTGGCACTCACCGGGCAGACCTCTTCACAAGGAGCGTTCTCGCAGTGCTGACATGTCACCGGCTGGAAGGCCATCTGATCCGGATCATCCACGGGGCCTGTGTAGTACCGGTCGATACGGATCCAGTGCATTTCCCTGCCCCGGGCAACCTCATCCTTGCCCACGACCGGGATGTTGTTCTCGCTCTGACAGGCCAACACACAGGCGTTGCATCCGGTACAGGTGCTCAGGTCGATGGCCATCCCCCACTGGGGCCCTTCATCGTAAGAATGGTCGGGGTAGATTGACTCCAGCGCGGGCGTCTCGAATTCTTCCCGGGCGAAGTCGGGATGGCTCCTGTATTTCTCCAGGGAGGCGGTGCGCAGGATGGCGCCAAGCCGCTCGTCACGGCCCCTGGCACCGATCTCATCCATATCCCAGTGATCCTGGGTCAGGGCCAGAGGGTACGCGCGGCCGGTGCGCGCCAGATTCACCCCGGTGGCAATCCATGGGCTCTGGGTGGTGCGCAGGACATAGGTATCGAATCCGACGCCATCACCGATGCGACCGGCGGCGCGACGGCCATAACCGAGAGTCAGGCCGATGGAATCGTCCGCCTGCCCCGGCACAACCAGAGCCGCAATTTCGAGTTCGCCACCTGCACCCGAGAGGCGAATCAAGTCGCCGTTCTTCACTTCCAGGGACCGGGCTGTGGACGGGCTGATCCAGGCCGCATTATCCCAGGTCAGCTTGGTGACCGGGTCCGGTAATTCCTGCAGCCAGGAAATGTTTGCGAAGCGACCGTCCAGGACCGAGCCACCGGGCTGGAAGACTATTTCGAGGCCATCGTCTCCGCCCTCGCTCAGACGCGATGGGATCCTGGCCACCGTTGACAGGCCCTCGGCAGGCAGGGCACTCCCTTTCAGGTACCCGTCATGGAGCAGTTCCTGCCAGCGCAGATCGAAGGTGTCGGCGGGCAGGATGCCGCTCCAGGTCTCGCGGAGAAGGTCGTAGGCGCTGCTGGGTTCTGCATGGACCAGCGTGGAGAGGAGTTCCGCCATGGTCCGCCCACCGTGGAGAGGCGCGATGAGTGGCTGCACCACGCTGAGGCCGCCACCCACCGCCCGAGCGTCCCCCCATGCTTCCAGGAAGTGTGCTTCCGGCACGTGCCAGTGGGCAGCGCGTCCGGTCTCGTGGTGATACAGCCCCAGGTGGATCACCGTCTCGACATGCGTGAGAGCCTCCAGGAATTTCAGGTCCGCCGGCGCATCGTAGACGGGGTTCCCACCCAAAATCATCAGGGTGCGTACCCCACCCCCCGAGAGGGCCGCCACCAGGCCGGGAAGGTCCTCCCCACGGGAGCGAAAGGAGTCCGCGGGAGGACGATAGGTGATGGTGTGACCCACATTTCCCAGGAATTGGTTGAGGGCCACCACCGCGGCGTGCACGGCCGCCGGCAGGTGACTCCCGGCGAGAATCAGACTGTTGCCACGGGTCCGGCGCAGGTCGGTGGCGAGGCCCCTCACCCAGTCAGCATGGTGATCAGCCGCTGTGCCGGCGCTCTCTGCGCCGGGTACACCCAGCGCCGTCGCGAGGGCCGCCAGAAGGGCTCCCATGCGCCCGGACTTGAGGCGCAGGCGATGATCCGCCATAGCACCGGTGGGCGACATCCGGCTCTCAGCGACATAGAGCCGGTTCATGGTGTCCCTCTCATCCGCCAGGCGCCGGCCATCTGCGAATTCCCGGGCATGCCGGATTGCCTCGGCGTCGCCTACCAGGAAGTCCGCGTCCAAGGAGAAGATGATCTCAGCCTGGCCAGGGTGGAGCATAGGAACCAGAGTGCGTCCGGTGGCGGCGGCGATACCGGCATCGCTGTTTTCTTCGCCACAGGGGGACCATGTCACCCACCTTGCCTGCGGGAACTGTTCACGGAACTGCTGGGCCAGCCGGTAGAGAGTGGGAGAACTGAACGGTTGAGCCAGCACGGCCAGTCCTTCGCCACCACCGGCCAGATGGCGTTCCCGGAGAGCTGCCAGGGCGGCGGCCAGCTGCGACTCGTCCCGGCGCTCATCGCCCTCCCTGATCCACCGGGAGCGATCAGGATCGTACAGACCATAGATGGCGGCCTGGATCAGCGCGCTGGATGAGCCCAGTGTGGATGGGTGAAGAAGGTTCCCCTCGATCTTGCTGGGACGCCCTTCATGGGTTTCCACCACCAGCCCGTAGGCACTGTTCCCCAGCGGCATGGTGGTGGCGTAGTACCGGGGCACGCCCGGGATCATCTCCTCAGGCGGCACCACGTAGGGGACGATTGCTTCCTCGGGACGGCGGCAGGCTGCCAGCCCGGCCATGGAGGCGGTGGCGCCCATGATGGCGAGCATCCGGCGCCGGGATATCTCCCCCGGAGACTCATGGGCGCCCTCGGGGAACTCGCCCTCCTGGAAGTTCCGGACCTCAGGGTCACCCGCCAGCTGCTCGGGGCTGCGCCAGAACGGAGATTTTCTGCTCATCGGTGGCACCCCGAGCAATCCGTAGGCGGCTTGAGCTGCCGGTCCCCGATAGCCCCGGACGCGAACTCGAGCTGATCGGGGGGTGGACTCCAGCGCATATTGGTGACCTGGTTCAGGGGCCGCAGGTGGCGGGCCGGTTCCCGGTGACAATCAAGGCACCACGACATGCTGAGGGGCTCCACCTGGCGGACTACCTCCATCTCATCGACACGGCCGTGGCAGCTGGCGCAGCCCACTCCCGCGCGCACATGCACACCATGATTGAAGTAGGCGTAGTCGGGCAGCTTATGCACCCGCAGCCAGTGAATCGGCTCTCCCGTGCGCAAGCTCTCACGCAACAGCGCCAGCTTGTCGCTGTCTCTCAGAATCACGGTATGGCAGTTCATGCAGACCGTGGTGGGAGGGATATTGGCCACGGCGGAAACCTCCACCGATGCGTGGCAGTAACGGCAATCCATGGATAACTCTCCGGCATGGAGACGGTGGCTGTAAGGGATTGGCTGGTGGGGTTGATAGCCGACGTCGGTGTATTCGGGTGAGCCGAAATACCAGATGCCGCCCACGGCCAGAAGCGGCATCACGGCCCCGCCGATGGCCCCCATTATGGGGAGCCTGTTGGTCCATTCTGGAAAGATCTGAGACAAAACCCACTCGCCCCCAAGCTGGTGCCGTCGACATAGACCGCTGCCCGGCAAGCAACTTTCCGCCGCCCGACCCCGAGCCAGCGACGCGGGAGGGCAGTCTAAACCGGGACCCGAAACCGGTCAAGCGTCCTTCCGTCCCAAATCAGGTATCCTGCCAATGTGAAGGAACAGGACAGGAGGCCAGCCGGGTCCGGCCTGATGGAACGGTTGCTGAACCCTTATTTCTTCGCCTTTGTGGGTGGGGTCCTGACCCTCACATTTTTGCGAGCCTGCTGGTCATAGCCCTCAGGGGCCCGGACTTGTCTCAAACCGGGGGGGGATGTTAATCTCCCGGGACGCCTCAAGGCCAGATGTAAACTTTTTTCGGCCGCCAGGCGGATAGAATCGATAAATCGACAACAATTCAGAAAATCCACAATGCCTCAAGGAGTCGTACATGCGCAACAGCTTGTTTCCGCTGAAAAAGACCTCTCACCTGGCCGCCACGCTGATTGTGGCCGCCGCCCTCGCCGGCCCGACCTTTGCCGGCAGCATCACCGGCACAGTTAAATATGATGGACCGGTTCCCGCATCCATGAAGCGGCCCCTGCGCATGGATGCCGACCCGGGCTGCGCCATGAAGCACACCGATCCTGTCCTTCCCGAGGGATTGGTCCTGGGTGAAGGCCAGACCCTGGGCAACGTCTTCGTCCAGATCAAGAGCGGTCTGCCGGACAAGGAATACCCCGTGCCCACCGAGCCCGTGGTCCTGGACCAGAATGGCTGCAAGTACAGCCCCCATGTCATCGGCCTGATGGTCAACCAACCGTTCAAGATCCTCAACTCAGACGGCCTCCTGCACAACGTCCACTCTCTGCCCAAGATCAATACCGGCTTCAACAGGGCCATGCCGGGCGCCGTCAAGGAGGCCGAGTTCAAGTTCAGCAAGCCCGAGTTCATGTTCAAGGTCAAGTGCGACGTCCACCCCTGGATGGGCGCCTACATCGCTGTCATGTCCCACCCCTACTTCATGGTCACCGGCCCCGACGGCAAGTTCACCATTGACGGGCTGGCACCGGGCACCTATGAGATCGAGGTCTGGCAGGAGAAGCTGAAGACCAAGTCGGCCACCGTCACCATCGCCGGTGATGAGGCCCAGACCGCCGACTTCACCTTCACCCCGCCCCAGAGAAAGAAGTAGCCGGGGTGGGTTTCTGGCGCAAGTACGTCTTTTCCATTGATCACAAGGTCATCGGCATCCAGTATGCTGTGACCGGGCTGCTGTTCCTCTCCTGTGGCTTCTGCCTGATGATGCTCATGCGCTGGCAGCTAGCTTACCCGGGTCAACCCATCCCATTCATCGGTTCATGGCTGGGGGATACACGTGCGCCAGGCGGCATCATGCTGCCCGACTTTTACAACCAGCTTGGCGCCATGCACGGCACCATCATGGTTTTCCTGGGTGTCGTGCCACTGGCGGTTGGCGGATTCGGCAACTTCGTACTGCCCCTGCAGATCGGCGCTGTGGACATGGCCTTCCCCAAGCTGAACATGATCAGCTACTGGTGCCTGTTCGTGGGCGGCGTGATCATGCTGGGCAGCTTCTTCCTGCCCGGCGGGGCGGCCCAGTCAGGGTGGACATCCTACGCTCCTCTGGCCGACATAGCCCCTACGGGGCAGACAGCATGGTTGTTCGGCATGATATTTCTCATCACCTCATCCCTGCTGGGCTCCATGAACTTCATCGTCACCACGATCCAGTTGCGAGCGAAAGGACTGACCTTCTTCCGCCTGCCGTTCTTCGTCTGGGCCCAGTTCGTGACCAGCTTCCTGCTCCTGCTTGCCTTCCCACCTCTCGAGGCCGCCGGTGTCCTGCAGCTCATGGACCGCCTGGCGGGAACGAGTTTCTTCTTGCCCACGGGGCTGGTGGTCAGCGGTGAAATCCTGCAAGTCAGCGGGGGTGGCAGCCCTCTCTTGTGGCAGCACCTCTTCTGGTTCCTGGCTCATCCCGAGGTCTATGTGCTCATTCTCCCGGCCATGGGCATCGTGGCCGAGATCATCGCCAATAACACTCGCAAGCCGCTCTGGGGCTATCGCTCCATGGTCTACTCGGTCATCGTCCTGGGTTTCCTGTCGTTCGTGGTTTGGGCGCACCATATGTTCATCACCGGCATGGGCACGGTCATGTCCAGCTTTTTTCAGACCACCACCATGATCATGTCCATTCCCTCGGTGATCCTTCTGAGTTGTCTTTTTATCTCGCTCTATGGCGCCTCGATCCGCTTCAATACCCCCATGCTCTTCGCCCTGGCCTTTTTGCCCATGTTCGGCATCGGGGGCCTCACGGGGCTGCCCCTGGGTCTCTCGGCCCCTGATATCGCCCTCCACGACACCTACTACGTCATCGGCCATTTTCATTACATCGTGGCCCCGGGAACCATCTTCGCTCTGTTCGCCGGCATCTACTACTGGTTCCCCAAGGCGACCGGGCGCCGCATGAGTGAATTTCTGGGCAAGCTCCACTTCTGGCCATCGCTGATCTTCATGAACGGCGTCTTCATGCCCATGTTCATCCAGGGGTTCGCAGGGGTTTCCCGGCGTCTGGCCGATGGAGGCGTCACGTACAGTTTCGCCGGCAACGTGACACCCTTGAATCGCATGATGTCCTGGTCGGCATGGGGCCTGGCTCTGGCGCAACTCCCGTTCATCATCAACTTCTTCATGAGCATGAGAAGCGGTGTGAAGGTCGGCAACAATCCCTGGCACGCCACAACGCTCGAATGGCAGGCGCCATCGCCACCTCCCCACGGCAACTTCACCCAGGACATAGTCGTCAGCCACGGACCGTATGAGTACAGCGTCCCAGGGCAAAAAGAGGACTTTCTGCCCCAGAATCAACCGGCGGAGGCGTAACCATCGATGGAGATACCCTATATCGTCGAACCTCGCCAGGATACAGGCCTCAACAACGGCAAGCTGGGCATCTGGCTCTTCCTGGCCTCGGAAGTCATGCTATTCGGGGCTCTCTTCGCCGCCTACATCATGATGCGGGTCGGTGGGCCCACGTGGCCCCTGGGCGCCAGCATCCTGAATGTTCCCATGGCCACCTTGAACACCCTGGTCCTCATCACTTCCAGTATCACCATGGTCATGGCCTGGGCTTCCCTCATGCGGCGCAACTACAGTGCCTATCAGCTCTATATGTTCGCCACCGTTGGACTGGGCCTGGTATTTCTGACCGTCAAATATTTCGAGTATGGCCACAAATTCCACGATGGCCTCTACCCCAGCACCAGCACTTTCCTGGCCATTTACTTCACTCTCACCGGCCTGCACATGCTGCACGTCATCGCCGGCATGGTCGTGATCACCTACTTCGCCCTGGCGGGCCGGAGCATGTTTCGGAAGAACCCCCAGTGGCTGACCAACCGGGTGGAAAACACAGGTCTCTTCTGGCACTTTGTCGATCTTGTCTGGATTTTCCTGTTCCCCGTCCTTTACTTGATGTAGGAGCCGTGGATGACCAACCATGCTGAAGCGATAGATCAGCACATCAGAACCTATCTCCTCGTTTTTGGCAGCCTGATCGTTCTGACTCTGCTCACGGTAGGCTCATGGCATTTCCTGCACCTCCCCATAGGGCCCCATATCGCCGTCGCCTTGATCATTGCCACGATCAAAGCGACCCTGGTGGCCTGCTTCTTCATGCATCTCATCTCTGAACGCAAATTGATTCTTGCGGTTCTGGCACTCACTGTCGTCTTTTTCTTCGTACTCCTCTTGCTGCCGGTCATGACCTCCCTGGGCGACCAGGTGGGACACTGATCATGTCTCTCAAGGCGTTCCATATCTTTTTCGTCAGCCTAGCCAGTGCTCTGGCGTTCGGCTTCGCCGGCTGGGCGCTGCCCTCCCCTCCGGCGGGAGCTGGCGCCGGTTACGGCACCATGGGCGTTCTGTCCCTCGTCCTGGGGGTGGGCCTCATCGTCTACGGCTTCTGGTTCTGGAAGAAAATCAAGCGCCTGACCGGATGAAGAAACGACTCAGATACCTGCTGGGAACCCTGCCTGTCCTGCTGCTGATCTGGGCAGCCGGCACTCAACCGGCCTCGGCCTGCGCCGTCTGCTACGGCGATGCCGAAGGGCCCATGATCAAGGCTGCCAGCATGGGAGTCTGGCTCATGTTCGGGCTGGTGGCCGCTCTCCAATCCAGCTTCGCCCTGTTTTTTATCTACCTCTGGCGCCGGGCCCGCAAGATGAAGGAGTCTTCCACCTCATGATGAACCTGCTTCCCGATGCCGCTTCAGCTCACGCAGGGGGCATTGACCAGATCATCGTCATTGTCCACTGGCTGATGGCCATCCTCTTCGTAGGCTGGGGCGCGTTTTTCATCTACGTGCTCGTCCGTTTCCGCCAGGGTCGCAATCCCAGGGCCGATTACGTCGGCGTCAAGAGCAAACTGAGTACCTGGCTTGAAGTGGCAGTGGCCGTGGTGGAGGCGGTGATCCTCATCGGCTTCGCCGTTCCTATCTGGGCTGAGCGTGTGGACCAGCGCCCGCCTGATGAGGAGGCCACCGTGGTCCGCGTGGTGGCCCAGCAGTTCGCCTGGAACATCTGGTACCCGGGGGCCGACGGCGTGTTCGGCGACCAGGACATCATGCTGGTGGACGAAGAGACCAACCCCATCGGCCTTGTTCGCAGCGGCAACGGCGCGGACGACATCACCACCATCAACCAGATGCACCTGCCAGTGGACAAGCCGGCCATCGTCCGCATCTCCAGCAAAGATGTCATTCACAGCTTCAACCTGCCCCAGATGCGCATCAAGCAGGACGCCATACCCGGCCTGCAAATTCCCGTCTGGTTCGTTCCCACCGTCACCACCGCCGAGATGCGGACCCGCAAGGGTGACGAGGATTACAACTATGAAATCGCCTGTGCCCAGCTTTGCGGCAACAGCCACTACAGCATGCGGGGATTTCTGACCATCGATACGCCTCAGGAGTACCAGGAGTGGCTGGACCTGGAAGCGACCTACCTGAGCGGGGGCGACGAAGACGACTTCTGGGCCGAGTGACAGCGGCGGCGGACGGTATGGTGGCGCACAGAGAAAAACCTGATGTGCTGGTGGTGGGGGCGGGACCCTCCGGACTCATGACGGCGCTCCAGTTGCGCCGGCACAAGATCCAGGTCCAGGTGATCGACAAGCACTGGCGGACCGGCACTCATAGTTATGCTCTGGCCCTCCATCCCTCATCCCTCGACCTGCTGGACGACCTGGGACTGTTGGAGAAGTTGAGTCCCCACGGACAACGGGTGGACACGGTCAGTTTCTACCAGGGCGAAGACCTTCGCTGCCAGATCTCGTTCTCCGACCTGAGCCGGAGGTTTCCGTACGTCCTGGTCCTGCCCCAGAGCCGCCTTGAAGGTGCCCTGGAGACGGCCCTGGGGAACGAGAAGACCCCGGTGCTCTGGAATCATCGTCTACAGGCCCTCCATGCGGGCGATGGCCACGCCGAGATTGCCAGGCTGGAACAGGTGGCCAGCGGCTACCCCATCGCCCGCATGGAATGGACCGTGGCCGGCACATTCACCGCCCATCCCACCTTCGTTGTAGGTGCCGACGGCTACCGCTCCCTGGTGCGCGAGAAACTGGGCATCAAGCTGACGGCGGAGAAGCAGCCGAACACTTACTCGGTCTATGAAATCGAAACCTTCGTGGACCCCGGCCATGAACTGAGGGTCATCCTGGACGAGAACGGCGCCAGTGTCATGTGGCCCATGAGCCGCAACCGCTGCCGCTGGAGTTTTCAGGTCGCCCATGCCGACGACCATGAACCCACCCTGGAGCGCTTGAACGCCCTCATGACCCAGCGGGCACCCTGGGCTCCCAGAGCCGGCGGGCCGATTTCCTGGTCCTCGGCGGTCATGTTCGCCCCCCGTCTGGCCCAGCGCTTCGGCC
>JAPUKF010000076.1 GCA_027295805.1 Acidobacteriota bacterium
TCGCCCAGGGCCAGGTAGGGCGGCTGATGCCCCTCGCTCCCCTCGCCATGAGCCGGCCTGTGGTAGATGTAGTCCGCCATGCCGTTGTCCACCTGGTACTTATGGATCTTGTAGGCCACCATGGAACAGGTCACCCCGGCCACCGATTCTTCCTTCTGAATCCGGGTGCAGTCCCGGCTGATGGTCCAGACCTTTTTCATGTGATCGGTCCATGGATGGATCAGAAAGGCCCGGTAGAGTTCGCCTCCGCAGCCGCCGATGCGGATACCCCCGGCGATCTGCAACGCCTGCCCCCTGGCCACCCGGTTGTGATGAAACTGGTTGGGATGAGGATAGGCCGTGCCCGCCCCTGTGCGGCAGCCGATCCGCAGGCTGAAACCCACCGAGTTGTGGGGACGCCCGTCCCGCTTCAGGTCCGCCATGATCAGATCGGTCCCCCACTTGGTTGCGGCGGCGGCGATGTCGTAGTCGGTCAGGTCGGTGCCGTGTTCCAGCAGCATGTCCCGGGCGTAGGCATGCACACGATTGAAATAGTTGTAGGCCCGGCGCCAGAGAGCCTGCTCCTGGTCTGTTTTGCGCATGCGCATGTCCATGCACTGGCTGGCGGCGGAGATCATTTCACCACCCAGCTCGGCCACCACCGCTTGCTGGCCGGAGGGGGTCAACTCCCGATCCACCGCCAGGGACTTGCCCGCCCAGCCCCTCTTCTTGAGCCTCTTCACGACCCAGGCCCAGAGGTCGACCTGCGCACCCATCTGCACTTTGCCAAGGTGAGGGAAGGCGCCCTCGCCGTGATGCCAGTCGAAATACATCTCGCCGTCTTCGTACCACCATGACGTGACCAGGTCCCGGTCCAGCCCCGGGTAGAACCAGAGGGGTCGCGGGTCCTTGGTGGAGAAGAAGACATGGAACAGACGCTCGGTGGTGCTGTGCCATAGCCCCGTGAAATAGATGATGTTCCAGCGGTCGGTCAGAAGTACGCCCTGGATCCCTTCCTGGCGCAGGCGGGCGCACAGGGTCCTGATGCGCTCCTGATTCCACGACAGCGGTAGGCGGTCCACCCGGGCACCGTCCAGGTCATCGGCCGGCAGGAATAGACTCTCCGACGGACTCGCACCCGCCCGGGTCGCCGCCCGCGCGGGACCTGTGCCCAGAACCGAGGCCGCCAGGCCGCCACCGGCGGCCCCCAGAAAGTCTCTACGCTTGACCATGGTGGGTCCTCCCGATGGGCCAGCATACCCGAAAGACATCCCTTGCGGCAGGCGGCGGCAGGGCGGCGACACCCGGGCCCCCCACTCTGGGAACATCTATAATGAGATTCCGCAGGCATTATCCC
The DNA here is from genome assembly GCA_027295805.1 of Acidobacteriota bacterium. Classification (GTDB taxonomy): domain Bacteria; phylum Acidobacteriota; class Polarisedimenticolia; order SMYD01; family SMYD01; genus SMYD01. The sequence continues at coordinate 1,337 of JAPUKF010000076.1, forward strand.
GCCCAGGAGAACCCAAGTGAAAAAAGTACAGGCGTTTTTTCTGCTCCTGGTCCTCGTGAGCGTCGCACCTGCGCTGGCCGGGAAACACCCCGCAACGGCCAACTGGCAACCCTACGCCGACCAAAAAGGTGACAGGGGCCGGGCTCTGGATGGAGATCGGATCACCTTCAGAAACGACAACGTGGAGATCCGGATTGAACTCCTGGACGACGAAAAGCGGGGGCTCTTTCTCAAGTCGGCCGGCATCGAGACCGGCGATCCGTTCAGCACCGCCAACATCGGCTGGCGGACCTTCACTTTTCTCATCCGCGTCACCAATCTCGGCGACCAGGAGGTCCAGCTTCGCCCGCAGTCCTTCTTTTTCATCACCAAGGGGCCGGTGAGCAGTTCCACTCCCTGCGACTTCACCTGTCTGATCGCCGCCGGCGAACGGGCGGAGCTCTCCAGGGACGAAGGCAAGCGCCTCCTGCGGGCCGTCATGGATACCAGCGCAACCCTGACGGCGGGAGGGAAAATCAGCAAGCTGCTGGTGTTCACCCGCATGCCCGATGCCTTCAAGAAGTTTGTCCTGGACCTGGACGGCTTTTCCGTGGGCGGTGAAGTTTTCCGCGTCGCCATACCCTACGCCGTGCCCAAACCCGAGAAAAATGCAAGGAAGGATCAAGAATGACCGCCCGCAAACTTGACGGCGCCGCGCTGGCAAAAACGCTGCGGGCCGAAGCCGCCGCCGAAGTGGAGCAGATCATGGCCGCCGGCGGCCGGCGGCCGGGACTGGATGTCGTCCTGGTCGGCGAGAATCCCGCCTCGGCGGTCTACGTGGCCAGCAAGGACCGGGCCTGCGATGAGGCGGGATTTCGCTCGGTCATTCATCGCGAACCGGCCGACCTGGAGACCCAAGACCTGCTGGCCCGGGTCGAAAAACTCAACGCCGACCCTGAAGTGGACGGCATCCTGGTGCAACTCCCCCTTCCCGACCAGGTGGATGCCGACCGGGTGCTGGAGGCCATCGACCCGACCAAGGATGTGGACGGTTTTCACGCCATCAACGCCGGCGCCCTGGCCCAGGGTCGGCCACGGCTGGTGCCCTGCACCCCGGCCGGCATCATCGAACTGCTGCGCCGGGAAGAGATCCCCATGGTGGGCGCCCGTGCCGTGGTCATGGGCCGTTCCTTGATCGTCGGCCGTCCCATGGCCCTGCTGCTCATCGGCGAACATGCCACCGTCACCGTGGTTCACTCCCGAACCCGCGATCTGCCGGGGGTCTGCCGGGAGGCCGACATCCTGGTAGCCGCCATCGGACGACCCGCCATGGTCACCGACCAGTTCGTCAAGCCGGGAGCCACAGTCATCGACGTGGGCATCAACCGCGTCACCGACGCCGACCAGGCCCGCGATCACTTCGGCGCCGAATCCCGGCGCTTCGCCCGCTTTCGCGAAAAGGGCACCACCCTGGTGGGCGACGTGCATCCGCGTCTGGTAGCACCGGTGGCCGGCGCCCTGACCCCCGTCCCCGGTGGCGTGGGCCCCCTGACGGTGGCCATGCTGCTCAAGAACACCCTGGCCGCGTACCGGGCGCGTCACTCCCAGGGGGCAGGCTCCTGAACCGAGAAGAATCAGGTGGCGGAGGCCTCCTGGAGGTCGGCCTCACGGGCGGTATCGCCTCGGGGAAATCCACGGTGGACGCCATCCTGGAGGGCTGTGGCGCCGCCATCATCGATGCCGATGCCCTGGTCCACGACCTGCTCAGGCCGGGCACGCCCCAGACCCGCCAGGTGGCAGCCGAGTTCGGCGAGGAATTCCTGACCGCCGACGGAGCGGTGGACCGCCGCGCCCTGGGAGCGAAAATCTTCCCCGACCACCAGGCCCGGGCCCGCCTCAACGCCATCATCCACCCGGCGGTGCGTCGCAGGGAAGAAGAGCGGAAGGAAGTCCTGCGCCGCACCGGCGGCGGCATCGTCATCACCGACGCGGCCCTCCTGGTGGAGACCGGCCGCTATAAGATTTATGATCGCCTGGTGGTTGTGGCCTGCGACCCGGATCTGCAATTGTCGCGGCTCCTGGCCCGTGACCGGGACCTGACCGTGGCCGCTGCCCACCGGCGCCTGGCGGCACAGGCCCCCCTGGAGGACAAGATCGCCCTTGCTGACTACATCATCGAGACGGACGGCTCCCTCACCGAAACCACCCGCAGCTCCCAGGCGGTTTATGCCCTGCTGAGGGAAGACCTTGACTGCAAGCAGCGGGGCATGCCCCTGCCACAACGGCGCCGCGCCGACGGGAAGGGATAATGCCCGCCGCCGCCCGCCGCCTGTTGGCAACCCTGCTGGCCAGCGGCGCCGACTTCGCCGAGGTCTACCGTGAAACGACACGGTGCACCTCCCTGGTCCTGGATGACGGCGATGTGGACAGCGCCGCGATGGTCCAGGACGGAGGCACGGCGCTTCGCCTCGTGCAGGGCGACCGCACTTTCTTCGCCAACGCCAACAGTGACGACCCGGACCGTCTCCAGATCCTGGCCCGGGACCTGGCTGCCACCCTCAAGGGCCGGCCGCGCCCGGCACCCGACTCCTTTCACCACCTGCCGGCGCCGCCGGCAACCGCCGTGGAACGCTCTCCGGCAGATGTCGCCGTGGACGAACTGGTCAGCCTCCTGCGCAGGGCCGACCAGGCCGCCCGAGAGTCCGACCCCCGGGTTAGTCAGGTCACGGCCCGCTATCTCGATTCGGTCCAGGAGGTCGCCATCTTCAATTCGGACGGCGAAGAGGCCCGTGATACACGGGTGATGACGACCCTGGCCGTGCAGGTGCTGGCCCGCCAGGGAGAGGATCTGCGCACAGGCTACGAGGCCTCATCAGAGAGCCGCGGTTTTGAGATGTTCGACCGCACTCCGCCCGAGGAGACGGCCGCACGCGCGGCCCGCCAGGCTCTGCTGCAACTGGAGGCCGAGCCCGCCCCGGCCGGCACCTTCACCGTGGTGCTGTCGTCCAGGGCCGGCGGTACCATGGTGCATGAGGCGTGCGGCCACGGGCTGGAGGGTGACTTCGCCGAAAAGGGGCTCAGCGTCTATACCGGCCGCGTGGGTGAAGAGGTCGCCTCTCCCCTCATCTCGGTCATCGACGACGGCACCCTTTCCCGGCGGCGGGGCACCTGCCGTTACGATGACGAGGGAGTGCCCACATCCAGAGTGGTGCTCATTGAAAACGGCATTCTCAAGGGGTTCCTTCATTCGCGGCGCAGTGCCCGAAACCTGGGGTGTTCCCCCACCGGCAATGGCCGGCGCGAATCGTTCCGGCACCTGCCGATCCCGCGCATGCGCAACACTATGATCGCGCCGGGCAGCGACGACCCGGAGGCCATCCTCGCCTCGGTCAAGGACGGCATCTTCATCGCCCACATGGGCGGCGGCGAAGTGGATATCGCCAGCGGCCAGTTCGTCTTTCACTGCGCCGAAGCCTGGCGTATCCGCGAGGGCAAGCTGGCCGAATCGTTGCGGGACGTGACCCTGACCGGCAACGGCCCGGAAATCCTCCGAACCATCGATCGGGTCGGCAATGACATCGGGTTCCAGGTGGGGACCTGCGGCAAGGACGGCCAGGGCGTGCCGGTCGCCGACGCCCAGCCGACTCTGCGCATCCCGGCCATCGTGGTGGGTGGCGCCCAGGCGGGCTCATGAGTCACCGGGACCCACAGCCGGTTGCGGAGGCCCTGGCAGCCGCCCGCCCGGGCGAAATCATAGAAGCGGCTCTCGAGGAATCGTCCAGCACCACCGTGACGGTGGCGGGTGGCCGCCTGGAAGCGAGTGAGGACAGCCGCGAGCGCGGCCTGGGGGTGCGCCTGTTCCGGGACGGCCGGATCGGGTTTGCCGCCACATCCCGCCTGGACAGCGAGGGCGTGGCCGAGGTTGTCGCCCGGGCCAGGGACCTGGCCGCCTGCGGGCGCCAGGAGGATGCAAACAGGCCGGCCGACGGCGCCGGCCCAGGCGAGCCCGCCGGCCGGGAGAAGAGGGACGACCTCCCCGAAGCCGTTCCGCCGGCGCCCCTTGAAGAGCCGGCCCTGCGCCTGGAAGAGGCCGCCCGCCGGCGCGACGACGAGTTGCGCACCCGCGCCGCCAGCGTCACCGCGGCAGGAGGGCGCTGGCTCATCGCCCATTCGGGCGGTCTCAGGCGTTCGTGGTCGTGGCGGCGGGCCTGGGCATCCCTGGAAGTGGTGATCCTGCGGGACGGGGTCCGCCAGACCGGCTGGGAGAGTGACTGGTCCGAGACGTGGGAAGACCTGAACCTGGAGGAGACCGGTGAAGCAGCGGCCGACCAGGCCTTGAGAAAATTCGGCGCCGGGCGGCCGGCGACGGCCCGCATGCCCGTCGTCCTCACCCCCACGGTCACCGCAGGCCTGTTCGAGGCGCTTGCCGGAGCTCTCTCCGGCAAGGCGGTCCTGCGCGGTCGATCCCTGTTTGCCGGGCGCCTGGGCGAAACCATCGCCTCCCCGGCGGTGACCCTCACCGATGACGGCGCCCGTACGGACGGGTTCGCGTCGGCTCCCTTCGATGGGGAAGGCAACCTGTCCCGCCCCGCGGTGCTCATCCGGAACGGGGTTCTGACCGGGTTCCTGCACAATACCTACACTGCTCTCAAGCTGCAGGCGCCCACCACCGGCCATGCTGTCCGGGATGGGTTCAGCAGCCAGCCTCATATCGGCAGCCGCAATCTCCTTCTGGAGCCGTCGGGAGGCTCCCGGCGGGAGATCATCGCCTCGGTGAACCGTGGAGTCCTGGTGGACGAAGTCATGGGCTTGCACACGATTGACCCGGTTTCCGGGGACTTTTCGCTGGGAGCCACCGGCAGGGAGATCCGCGGTGGCTCCACGGGCGCCCCCCTGCAGGGCTTCACCGTGGCCGGGAATGTCCGGGATATCCTTGCCGCCGTGCAGGCTGTGGGCGATGATGTCCGCTTTCTGCCGGGAGGAGCCGGTGGCAGCACCGTCCTCCTGGACGGCCTGACCGTCAGCGGCACCTGAAATAAGGATTCCCAAGTTGCTCCCGGCCCATCTGTCTGTTATATTTCGACTTGAGTGCTCCTAATAGGATTTATGCTTTCAGACGCTGGCGAAGCGATTGCGGCTTCGGGGCGTCTTTTTGTGTCTCAATTCACCGTAGTGAGGGAGGTGCCCGATCGCGTTCCAGCAGCGTACCCGCATTAACCACCAGATTCGCCTGAGTCCCGTCCGCCTTATCAGCGACGACGGCGAGCAACTGGGCATTCTCACCATCGAGGAAGCCCGTAAGACCGCCCAGGATAAAGGCCTGGATCTGGTGGAGGTCGATCCCAACGCCCGTCCCATCGTCTGCAAGATCATGGACTGGGGTCGCGCCAAGTACGATCTCGCCAAGAAAGAAAAGGCCGCCAAGCGCCACGAAAAAGTGCTGGAAATCAAGCAAGTCAAGTTCCGGCCAGGCATTGACGACCATGACTTCGAGACCAAGCTGACCCACGCCCGCCGCTTCCTGGAAGAGGGTCGACGCACCAAGATCACCATCATGTTCCGGCGGCGCGATCTCCGCCGCCCCGAGAATGGCGTCAAGATCCTGAAACGGGTGGCCAGTGAACTTGCCAAAGTGGGCAAGGTGGAGACCCGGCCGGGGAAGATCGAGAACCGCGATCTGACCATGGTCATGGTCCCGCTCCTGGGTGTCGGCCACTCGGTCAAGGCTGCTGAAAAAGCCGCCGTGGAGAAGGCAGACGCTACTGAACGCAAGCGCCTGGCCCGCGCCGCCGCCCGGGAAGCAGCCGAGACAGGCGATGGTGACGCACCGTCAAAGCCTGCCGCCGACCCAGCCGAGGCCACCCCTGCTGCGGCCAAAGCCGCTCGAGCCAAGAGGACCCCTGCTGCGGCCAAAGCTGTTTCCGCTGCCGCGGTCAAGTCCGCGCCTGTTGCCGTCGCCAAAGCCACTCCGGCGACAGCCGACGACGAGTCCGAGACGGCCGACCCCGCCGTCAAGACCTCCGAGACGGTGACCAGCAACTAACCACAACCTGCCAGAAACAGATGATTTCGCTGGTCAACAGGGCGATCTCGCTCCATAATGTGTGGAACGCTCGTCATCAGCCTGTTGGGCCGATCCAGCATGTGCAGAGCCTGGCAAACAGCCGCCACCACCTTTCTGCTTCTCCTGGGAGGCATGTGGTGTTTTTCAAGCTTCGGCGTCTTACGCTCGATCCTTCCGGAAGAAGGGACCTCTCTGGCGCACCTCCCCATGGTGGCCGGTGTCGTCTACACCAGGAGTAGCAACACCGTTGCCCTGGAGGTCTCCCTCAACGGGCGTGACATCTCCGAGCTCTTTCTTCCGGTCGGACCTCGCGGAAGTACAAAACTCCGGAGGGTCTTGAGAGGCGTGGAAGCATTCGCCGAACTTGGCGAGGCCCAGGGCATTCAGGAGGGTCCCAATCTCCTCCTCTTCAGGCTGCGCAACCTGACCCTTGGCACCACCGAGGAAGAGACACGGGTGGTTTATTTCACGCCGGGGCCTGTGCAAGTGCAGGTCCGGGTTCGCCAGCGGCAAACCGGAGGCATCCTCACACCTCTACCTTCCCGGCTGCACGTCATAGGCCTGGACGATACACCCACGCCCAACTTCAGCCCGTTGCGTCCGGATCTCTTCGCGCCCCGGGATCGGGTCCGTTCGTTCGTGAATCTTCATGACGGCGAGACCACCCTGTACCTTGCGGACGGCCGCTATCAACTCCTGGCAGCGCGGGGACTGCGCTTCAGTACTGCCCGGGCCGTCATCGATGCCTCATCCACCTCGGTCACCCTGGTCCTGGATGAAGTGGCCGCCACCCCCGGCGTCATCGCCGCCGACTGCCACGTCCACAGCATCACCAGCGGCGATTCCGCCATCCCCCTGCGCATGCGACTCGCCAGCTTCATGGCGACGGATCTCGACCTGGCAATCATGACCGAGCACAACTCCATTACCGACCTGGAAGCCATCTTCTCCACCATTCCAGGCGCCGCTCAATGGATCCGCACAATCCCCGGCATGGAACTCGGCAACGGCATGGG
>JAPUKF010000077.1 GCA_027295805.1 Acidobacteriota bacterium
AGTAGGTGGTGTTCTCATCCACTGAACGGGCGCCCCGCACCGGTGCCGGATAAGCGATCCACGCATGCAGAAATGGCAGGGCCGCCAGCAGAATCACCGCCGCCGCCACGGCTGCACCGACCAGGACCCGGCGGTGCAGCAAGCGACGCCGGTCCCGCAGCAGGAGAATCCCGGCCAGGCTGACCGTCATCAGGATGGCCGACGAGAAGTTGGTCAGGGAACTGTAGAGAAGCAGCACGCCGGCGCCGCCGGTGGCCAGGCCGGCGCGCCAGGGGCGAACCTCCCGGGCAACAAGACCCAGCAGGGCCAGCATGAAGAGGGGCAGGAACTCGATGCCACCCACATGCAACCGTCCCAGGTGCCAGAAGTGGTAGGCCGAAAACGAATAGATCAGTCCGGCCAGAAGAGCAGGAAGGTCACCGGCACCCAGCCGGCGGGCCAGCAGAAATGTGAACCACGCGGCCAGAGCCAGGGAAGCAAGAGTGATGAGGTTATAGGCAAGAACCACGCCGGTCGCCACTCCCAGCAGCATCTGGAACGGCAGGGAAATGAGCCCATACAGGAAGCCGGTGGGATGAAAACCCAGTGAGGTGCCTGCCGGATGGAAGACCGCCGTGGTGAACCATGGATCCTGTCCGCTACGCAGTGCCTCACCCAGCCACCAGAAATCCCAGAAGAAGATCTCCACGTCGTGCCAGTCATCGGCCACGTAGAAGGAGACCCCCAGAAGGCGCGGCGAAGAAAATAATACCGCCGGCACGAGAAAGACGGCCAGCGCGGTGAGGCGTGGATAGCGGCGCAAGAACTCCACCTGACGAGTATACGGCAGGAGCCACCGGCGCGGGCGGCATGATGCATGTGCATCATTGCCAGCTTGTGCGCACTCATCTAGCCTCTGTTCGAAACCGTTGTTCAGTCCAACGTCCTTTCAAGCGCGCGGCGCGGTGTCTGCGGTGCCCGCCGAGGAGAGCCAACATGACGGCCAAGACAAGAGATGTGGAATACAAGGCCGCTGCAGCCGTGATCCCCTTCGCGGAAATCGATACTCCGGGAACCTATCTGTCCAACTGGACGGGGCACCTGGTCCGGGTGCCCGAGGACGGCGTCAAGTAGGGACGGTCGCCGGTGATGGAGATTTGTGGCAAGGAGCCCATGCTCCTCACCAGACTCAGCAATGGCCCGTTCATCGGCATGACCAAGGCGCGCATGCTGGCGGCGGATCTGGACCTGCCGGTGAACTTCTAGCAGTTTGACAGCACTCCTGTGCTCTCTCCCCCGGCCGGGGGCAGCATCACATCTGCCTCCGGCCTCTTTTGCGAACGGTCGGCCCCACCACCATGGCCATGACAGATGGACGACGGCCTGGGGGGGATCTATCCTCGTTTATCTCTGCCTGAGCAATCCGTGCGTGCGCGAGTGGGAGCATGGTCGACCGGGGCGCAGCAGATGTCCTTCCCGCCTGGCTCGACCGCCTGGGGACGGCCTATCTGCGCGCGGGACTGCCCCATTCTGGCCCTGGCGGGCAGCGGGCACGAATTCCTGCCCATGCGCATGTGTATTCTCGACAACGATCGACGGAAACACTGGGTCCGGGTCATGTTCATGGACCTGGGACATGCCCCCGGCTTGCGCTACACAACCGTGCGCAACCACGTACAGCACATTCTGGCCAAGCTGGAGGCACATTCCATCCAGGAAGTCGTTGCCCGCGACCTCCTGGATGACGCTCGCTGAGAGAAACCCCCGGACGAGCCGGGAGCGGCGGACTCAGCCGCCTTCCCGGGAGGCCGGAATCCTCTGGGAGCCGGGCGGCAGGGTCAGGATTTTGTGAGGGAACAGGACCGCAAGGTAATCCACGATATCCCGCACCGAGATCAGGCCCACCGGCCGGTGTTCGTCATCAACGATGGGCAGGCGGCGATGACCACCCTGGCTCATGCGGTGGATGGCCCGGGCCACGGTGTCGTCGGCTTTCAGCACCACGACTTCGCTCCTCATGAGCTTGTCCAGTGAGGTCTCCTTGGGATCGAAGGGGTGTTCGACCATCTTGTTGAGGAGATCGCGCTCGGTCAGGATGCCCACGAGTTTCGTGTCATCGGTGACCATCACCGAACCGATCCGGCGAGCCACCATCTCCTTGGCAGCCAGGGAGATGTCGACGTTTCGATCCATGGCCAGCCAGGTGCGCCGCTTGATCTCGAGCACCGGCTTCTCGAAGATATCTTCACAGATTGGCCATTTATCGCGCCCCTCCATCCCCCTCAGGTACTCGTCGTCATGCTCATCCAGAAGATCATCGAGCATGCTTCCTCCTTATGCGGGTCTTGCCTGCCAGCGCGAACAGGCAAGAAAAAGCTATTTTACACCCTGATTCCCCGGCAGGGGAAGAGCGGCGCAAGTCCCCCATTTCGCCGACTTTACGCCGACGGCGGCGCTCCCGGGTCCCCCTTTTTGCGGATCCTCAAGCCGCAGAAATCTCCCGGTTTCCTCCCCGGGCCACGTCTGCCAGAATGCCCCCGTGACCTCTTCAGCACCCAGCGGTCGTCCCGTCATGGTCTTCGACGGGGACTGCGGTTTCTGCCGGATCTGGATCGCCCGTTGGCGTCGCGGCAGCACCGGCATCGACTACGTCCCCTACCAGGAAGCAGCCGACTGGTTTCCCGCCATCTCCCGGGAAGCATTCGCCCGCGCGGTCCATCTCGTGGAGCCGGGTGGGAAGGTCAGCCGTGGAGCCGAGGCGGTCTTTCGCGCCCTGGCCCTGGGGCGGCCGCGGCGGCGGTTGCCCCTCTGGCTCTACCGGCATGTGCCAGGCGTGGCTGCCCTGACCGAGGCGGCCTACCGGCTGGTGGCCGCCCGGCGACAGCTCTTCTCCGGTCTGACCCGCCTCTTGTGGGGACCCAACCCCGAGCCGCCCACTTACATCTTGACCCGTTGGCTTTTCATCAAAGGCCTGGCTCTCATCTATTTGATCGCCTTCCTGTCGCTGCTGGTGCAGGCGGACGGACTCATGGGACCCAACGGGATCCTCCCCGCCGCCGACTACCTGCAGGCGGCCCATGCGCAACTGGGCACCGACGCCTATCGGGTGCTGCCGACTCTGGCGTGGCTGCATCCCGGCGGCGCCATGCCGGTGATTCTCTGCGCTCTGGGTGCCGGCCTGTCCCTCGTGCTGCTGGCGGGCCTGGCGCCCGTCCCGGTGCTGGCCGGCCTCTGGGCCCTTTACCTTTCAGTCACCGTCATCGGCCAGGACTTCCTGGCGTTCCAGTGGGACGGCCTGCTGCTGGAAACCGGGTTCCTGGCCCTCCTGCTGGCTCCCGGGGGCATGCGCCCAAGACTCGGCCTGGCATCCCCGCCGGCCGGCGCTGCTCTCTTCCTGCTGCGCTGGACCCTCTTCCGTCTGATGTTCATGTCGGGCGCCGTCAAGCTGCTCAGCGGCGACCCCAAATGGTGGAACCTCTCGGCTCTCACCGTGCACTACGAAACCCAGCCGCTGCCCCACGCTCTTTCCTGGTTTGCCCACCAGTTGCCGGCCCGTATCCAGACGGCCTCCTGCCTGGTGATGTTCATCGTCGAGCTGGCCGTGCCCTTTCTGATCTGGATGCCCCGCCGTCCCCGGCAGGTGGCCTTCGCCGCCTTCGCCTTGCTGCAGTTCCTGATTCTCCTCACAGGCAATTACGGCTTCTTCAACCTGCTCGCTCTGTTGCTGATGCTGGTTCTGCTGGACGATGATGTCCTGCGGCGGGTCGTCCCCGGCCGGCTGGGATGGCATCTCGGCGCCAGCGACCGCCGGATTCGGCGGCTGCGCCAGGGGCTCATCACTCTCATGGTCATGGCCCTGTTCGCTGTCGGCCTGATGAAGATGAGCGATCGTTTGTTGCGCCCGGCGCCCTTACCCGCCGCGGCCCGAAAGGCGCTGGCGTGGACCGGCCCGTTTCGCACCATCAATAATTATGGCCTGTTCGCCGTCATGACCCCCCACCGTCCCGAAATCCAGATCGAGGGCAGCCGGGACGGTCGGGCGTGGGAGGCGTACACCTTTCGCTGGAAACCGGGTGACCCAAGCCTGCGACCCCGCCTGGCAGCACCTCACATGCCGCGCCTGGACTGGCAGATGTGGTTCGCGGCCCTTGGCGACGCGCGTTCCACCCCCTGGTTCGCGCGGTTTCGGCAGGCGCTGCTGGAAGGCCGTCCCGAGGTGCTGCGCCTCATGGCCCACAACCCTTTCCCCGACCGGCCGCCCCGCTATGTGCGTGCCGTGCTCTACCGCTACCGCTTCACCAAAACGGGCGAGGATGGCTGGTGGCAGCGGGAGGCCCGGGGACTCTACGCGCCGCCGGTCAGTCTGCGCCGGCAGGCCGGTGGCCCGGAAGTTGCCCCTCTGCCGGCCCCGCCCCGGACCTGACCCGGACAGTCGACAGAGACCCTGTCATCTCCTAAGATCCCGATTCTCCTGCGGTACCGGCGCCCCGGCGCCTGAGGCGGTATCCCGGCCTGACCAGGATGCAACAGGGAGCCGTCCGCCCGCGCTCTCGACAATTGAGGAGTAGTTCCCGTGTAAAGGATGATTCTGATGATGCTCACAGGCGCCATGGCGCTCTCCGGCGCGGTCCCGTCCGTCACTGCCGCCGGCGTTTTCCCTTACGAAGTCAAGCGCCATACTCTGGACAACGGACTGAAGATTCTCCTCATCCCCATGCCCGCCGACGGCCTTGTGTCTTACTGGTCGGTGGTGCGCACCGGCAGCCGTGATGAGGTCGAAAACGGCGTGACGGGGTTTGCTCACTTCTTCGAGCACATGATGTTTCGAGGCAGCGAGAAATATCCCGGGCCGGTCTATGACGACATCGTGACCTCCATGGGCGCCGATGCCAACGCCTACACCACCGACGATTTGACGGCGTACCACCTGAGCATCACCCGCGAAGACCTGCCCACGGTCATCGACATCGAATCCAGCCGGTTCATGGGCCTCAAGTACAGCGAGGACGAATTCAAGACCGAATCGGGCGCCGTCTACGGCGAGTTTCGCAAGGGCCGCACCAGCCCCTTCTTCACTCTGTTCGAGGCCATCCAGTTCGCCGCCTACGACGTGCACACCTACAAGCACACCACCATCGGGTTTGAAGACGACATCAAGGATATGCCCAATCAGTATGATTATTCCGGGAGTTTCTTCAATCG
>JAPUKF010000078.1 GCA_027295805.1 Acidobacteriota bacterium
CAGGTGCAGAAGATGCTCCACCAGAAACTCCGCCGGGCGGGATTCTCGACCCTCGCCGGTGCGCAGCCCGTGGAGCATCTCATCGGCGTAGATCTCCCCGCGGAGAACGGTTCCCGCAGCCTGTTCCGGTGCCCAGAGAGACAACATCACGGAGGTGGGCGCCAGGGTTGCCGCCCAGAGCAGCATGGCACAGACCGCCCGCCCTCTCTGTCCGGCCAGCAACCGACGGATCATGATGGGATAGGCCGGTGCCATGCAGAACAGGGGAAACAGAAGCATGCTGCCGGTGGCGAAACCGACAGCGGCGGCCGCCATGGTGGCCGGCACAAGCCACGCGGTGTGCAGGCGGCGGCCGCTCATCCCCGGGCACTCAGAGGCTCGAACCGGGTCAAGTCCTGGAACTGCTGGAAGCGTTGATCCACTTCCTCCCGCGTCAGCCGCCAGAGCCGATCCATGCTGAAATCCTCCACGTTGAAGGAGGCCATGACCGAACCACAGATCATGGCCTGGCGCACGGTGGCGGCATCGGTGTCTCCGGCCTGGGCCAAGTAGCCCATCATGCCGCCGGCAAAACTGTCACCGGCGCCGGTAGGATCCAGAACGCGCTCCACTGGGAACGCGGGTGCCGCGAAGGTATCGTCGGCCGCAAAGAGCGCGACTCCGTATTCTCCGCGCTTCACCATGACCGATTCGGGCCCCATCTCACGAATGATCCGTGCCGCCCTGGGCAGGGAGCTTTCCCGGGCCAGCATGCGAGCCTCGGCATCGTTGATGACCAGGAGGTCCACATCCTTCAGAGTGCGCACCAGATCGTCACGCTTCCCCTCAATCCAGAAGTTCATGGTATCCGCTGCCGTCAACCTGGCCCCGGGGACCTGCCGGCGGACCTTGGCCTGGAGAACGGGATCGATATTGGCCAGAAACAGGAGATTTGCCTGGCGATACGCCTCCGGCAGCACAGGGTCGAAATCCTCCAGGACGTTCAGGTGGGTCTCCAGGGTGTGGGCCTCGTTCAAATCCTGCCGGTACTCCCCTTTCCAGCGGAAGGTCCGGCCCGGGATCCGGAGGATGCCGGAAGTGTCGATATCAAGCCGCGACAAATCATGAAGATACTGCTCGGGAAAGTCCTCACCCACCACCGCCAGCATGCGAACGGGCGTGAAGAAAGACGCGGCCACGGCAAAATAGGTTGCCGATCCGCCGAGAACCTCATCCCGGGCACCGGCGGGTGTTTTGACCGAGTCCAGGGCGACGGTGCCTATGACCACAAGGGACATGCCTGCTCCTTCATGCGCCGGGAAGACGATGGGCGAGGATGGGCGCCAGTTTCTCGCGAGTGGCGCTGGGGATAGCCGATGGGGCCGTCAAGATGGCATGGACCAGAGCTTCGCCGCAACTGCACGTTCGCTCCGGGGGGAGCGCGCTCACCACGCCCTTCAGGATCATGGCGGCATGGACTGCGTTGTGCTGGAGATTTTCAAGGATCTCCTGCACATCCACGGCCTGGTCCTGCCGCCAGCAATCATAATCGGTGACCAGGGCGAGCGTGAGGTAACACAGTTCGGCTTCCCTGGCCAGCCGGGCTTCCTGAAGATTGGTCATGCCGATGACAGCAACACCCCATGAACGATAGAGAACGGATTCCGCCCGGGTGGAGAACTGAGGCCCTTCCATGCACAAGTAGACACCTCCCCTGTGCAGCCGCACGGGTACCTTCGCCGCCGCCGCAACCGCGGTTTCGGAGAGCTGCGGGCAGAATGGGTCTGCCATGGAGACATGAGCCACCACACCATCACTGAAGAAGGTATCGAGGCGGTGGCGGGTGCGGTCGATGAACTGATCCGGCAGAACGATGTCCCGCGGCGCGATCCCTTCCCGCATGGAACCTACCGCTGAAGCAGAGAGAAGACGTTGAACACCCAGTTTCTTGAAGCCGAAGATATTGGCGCGGTAGTTGATGCGGGTGGGTGAGAGAGTATGGTCGACACCATGACGCGGAAGGAACGCCACCCTTCGATCACCCAGGCGGCCGACGCGGTATGGCGCCGAGGGCTCCCCGAAAGGGGTCTCCACCTGCACATCCTGAACATCTTCGACCCCTGCCAACTCGTACAGGCCGCTGCCACCGATGATACCGAACTCGATCTCGGTCATCCCTCCTCCTCGCTCCCTTGCCGGGTTCCGTCGGTGTCACCTTCTCGGCCTGGCGGCGAGGGGAGCCGGCGCGCTTCCTTCAGGGCCGCGGCCAGGGCGCGGGGATCGACAACAGGGCCCACGCAATGATCACCCACGCAGACCATGGCACCACCGGCCTCTGTCTCGCTGCCAGGCTCGGGGTCTCCCTGGAGGATGACCACGCCCCCGGCCGCCGGCAGCAGCAGGGCGGCCCGCCGCAGGGCGTTGCCGGCAGCAAAGGGTAGAACGACTCTCGCCAGCGGCGAGGAGGCTGCCAGGACCGCTTCGGCGTACGGCGCGGCATGAGCACCGGACATGTGGGGGATCGTTCCACGCAGGGCACCGAGAGCCTGTTCGCCCACAACACGCAAATCAGGGTTCGTGGTGAGGGACGCCAGGCGGAAGGAGGCGAGTGCCAGGCGGCCGTTGAGATCGCGGTGAATCTTGGGACGCCGCATCTTCCCCACCGCCTCTGCATTCTTCACCCGGTCGATGAAATAACCCGCCGGACGGCGCAAGTTGGCGCGACAGAAAGCATGGATATCCAGAGCCTTTTTCAGGTCCTCGGGGAGGCCTCTCACCTGGAAGGCCATGAGCAGCGCTTCCAGGGCCGCAACCTGGTCGGCCAGGATGCCGCGAAACCGCGGAGTTCCCTCCTCGTCCAGATACCGGGCCACACCCCGACCCTGGGCATAGAGATGGTCCACGACATAATCCACTGCCGCCAGGCCGGCTTGCTCCAGCTTGTCGTCCTCCAAAAGGGCCCCGGCCTCCATCAGCCCCATGGCAGCCATGGCCAGGGCCTCGCCCAGGGGACGCATGACCAGGGCCGGTGGGCGCAAGGACAGGCGCCCCGCCCCATCGGCCTGGAAATAGCTGCCCGGGTCCTCCGTGCCAAGAGATCCCTGCTGGGAGAAGGCCAGGGCGCCGTCCTCTCCAGCCAGCACATCAAGGATGAATCGGGCCGTATCCCTGAGTGCCGCGCGGATGGTCTCGTCTGCCGGAGCCAGCGCAGCCGCAGATGTGAGCAGACGCAGAGCACGACCGTTTTCCAACAGTCGTTTTTCAAGAGCCGGGACGCCCCAGTCCCTGGTGGTGGCGAAATGATGGAACCCGCCATCCACCTTGTCGTGGACGGCACCGGCCAGCATGCCGGCAGCAGTGGCCGCCACCGCCCGGCGCAACGCCGGCTGATCCGACTCGCTGGCCAGAATCCGGAAAAGGCGCACGGGATCATCCTGGATGAACTTCCATCCCCTGCCGTACCCCCCATGGGTAAAGTCCAGTCCCTCTCGTGTGCGCGCCAGAAGGTCTTCCAGCTGTTCTACTGGCACCGGCCCGGGGTCATAGTCGCCGATTTTCTGTTCCAGCTCCCCCACTTCCCTGGCCTTTCGAGCCAGATCTCGCCCATGGACCTTGAAATATTTCACCACCTGCCTGATGTATCCGTTCAGCCCGTCCGCGGAAGCGAAGTAGCCACCCACCCGTTCCAGAGAGGAAGCGTCCTCAATCTCGTAGATGGGTTCTCCATTGGGAAGAAGGAAAACCAGAGTCGGGACCGTGCCCAGGATGTAGCGCGCGGCCAGATCGGGGCGCAGGTCGGCATCCACCACCACAGGCACCACTCGCCTGGCAACATTCCGCACGACCTTTTCCTTTGCCAGCACCGACTCCTCCATAACCAGGCACAAACGACAATCTGCCGCTCGCAGGTAGAGCATCACCGGACGACGCAGGCCCGTTGCCAGTTCAAAGGTTTCGCGGCTCCATGATCGCCACGCGATCCGCACCGGACCTGTCGTGGCATCTTGCTCCGCCCCATTGTCGTCAGCCGGGGCGGCACCGACTGCAACCGGCACCACCAGACCGAGCACAACCAGAGCAAGAACCGGCGCGAAGGAAGGTCGTCCCATCAGGCGTCGCTTGCCAGAAAGCTGATGAGAGGGCGCCCCAGGCGTTTCTCGGCGCGCTCTGCCAGCGACGGCATTCCCGGCGCCCCCCGGTCCAGCAACACTCGTTCCACCCGCATCATGGGATAGAAAACCAGGGAGAAATGCTGCATGAAATCGCCGCCGTCAACCATATCCTGCAACCAGCTGTCGAAGAGCTCCACGGACAATCCCTCCAGAGTCACGCCTCGTTCATCCATGGCACGCAGCACGCCCCAGATCTGCTCTCTGGGATCCTGCAGGGTGATCACAATGACATGTCCAGGCTGAATCACACCTGCTCCTTCTCCACCAGCTCAACCAGCACGCCGGCCATGCCCCGGGGATGAATGAAGGCCACGCGACTCCCCCCGGCGCCCGCTCTCGGCTTCTCATCCACCAGCTCCACGCCCGCCTTCTTGAGTCTCTTCAGCACGGCCTCGATGTCATCCACTTGGAAGCAGAGATGATGAATCCCTTCTCCGCGGCGCTGGAGAAAGCGAGCTATGGTTGAGTCATCAGCGGTGGGCTCCAGAAGTTCAAGCCGGGTCTCGCCCACCGGGAGAAAGGCGACGCGTACCTTCTCTGTCGGCACCTCCTCGATTTCAGACACGATCAGGCCCAGGCCATCTTTGTAGGGCGCAAGGGCATCTTCCAGTGAGCGCACGGCCACCCCGATATGGTCCAGGCGGCCGGGCGCTACATCCTGCTTCCGGCTGCTCACGATTCACCCATGCCGGCTTCAGCAACGACTCGCGCCGTGGCCGTGTAGGGATCCTGGCGGCGGGAGGCTATGGCCTCCACGGCGTCATCCACCCGGGATGAGCCCACACGACGCACAACCTCCTTGAGCAACCGGCCCGAGAGAAGTGTCATGAATCTGGCCCGGGACAACTCGCGGCGGCGGCGGCTGATGGCCTCGCTGCCAACGCCTACAGCGCGATGATCGGCGATCCGCGCGCAGAGTTCCTGTATTCCTTGACCGCCTGTAGCCACCGTGCGAACCAGAGGTGGACGCCAGTGCTCCTGCCAGTCGCGTAGGCCCAGCATCTGTTCTACATCCGCCTGCAGGCGATCCGCTCCCGGGCGATCGCTCTTATTGATCACGAAGACATGCGCGATTTCCATGATGCCCGCCTTGAGGGACTGGATGTCATCACCCATGCCGGGAACCAGGAGCACGCAGACCGTATCGGCCCCATCCACCACCTCCACTTCGTCCTGCCCCACCCCCACCGTCTCCAGGAGGATGATCTCATAACCGGCAGCATCCATGAGATCCACGGCATCATGGGTTGCCAGGGCCAGGCCACCGGTATGACCGCGGTTGGCCATGGACCTGATGAACACTTCCCGGTCGAGAAAATGGCGTTGCATGCGGATGCGGTCGCCCAGGATGGCTCCGCCGGAAAAGGCCGAGGAAGGATCAACGGCGATGACACCCACGCGCTTGCCCGCCTTGCGGTAATGATCGACCAGGACATTCACCAGGCTGGATTTTCCGGCACCTGGAGAACCTGTGATGCCGATGACATAGGCCCGCCCCGTGCTGTGGTAAACGGCTCGCAGCAAGCCCGGAACCCGTGCCGAGCCCTCTTCCACCAGGGTGATGGCCCGTGCCAGGGCGCGCGCGTTCCCACTCAGAAGACGCTCCACCAGGCCCTCAGCCATGGGCTCAGGCATCCAGCAGGCGGCGGGCAATGACCAGGCGCTGGATCTCCGACGTCCCCTCACCGATGGTACAGATCTTGGCATCCCGGTAAAATTTCTCCACGGGATAGTCCTTGGTATATCCATATCCACCGTGAACCTGGACCGCCTCGTTGGCCACGCGCACGGCCACTTCGGATGAATACAACTTGGCCATGGCGGCAGCGATGTTCACGTCCTCGCCTCTGTCTTTCATATCGGCCGCCCGGTACACCAGCAGTCGCGCCGCGGTAATCTCGGTGGCCATGTCAGCCAGCTTCCACTGGATGGCCTGGAAAGACGAGATAGGCCGGTTGAACTGCTTGCGCTCCTTGCTGTAAGCCAGCGCCGCTTCATAGGCCCCCCGGGCCATGCCCACGCCCAGGGCGCCGATGGAGATCCGTCCACCGTCCAGAATATGGAGCGCGTTCACGAATCCCTCGCCGCGCTGACCCAGGAGATTTTCCGCGGGTATACGACAATCCTCCATGACCAGTTCGGCCGTATCGGAGGCCCGGCATCCCAGCTTGTCTTCTTTCTTGCCCGTCTTGAAGCCCTGGGTGCCACGCTCGATGATGAAGGCTGAAATCCCTTTCTTGTCTTGACCCGGGTCGGTCACCGCGAAGACAACAGCGATATCACCGGAAGCGCCATGGGTCGCGAAGGTCTTGGCGCCGTTGAGGACCCAGGCGCCGTCTTCCAGGTTCGCGGTGCTGCGGGTTCCCCCGGCATCGCTACCGGCCGTGGGCTCGGTCAGCGACCAGCTGCCGATCTTCTCCCCCCGGGCCAGCGGCACCAGGTATCGCTGTTTCTGATCCTCACTCCCGAACATGAAGATGTGGTTGGAGCAGAGGGAATTGTGCGCGGCCACCGACAGGCCAAGAGCGCCGTCCACGGCCGAGATTTCCTCTATGACCGTGACATAATCCACGTAGGAGAGGCCCGCGCCCCCATATTCCTCGGGGAAAAGACAGCCCAGGAGGCCCAGCTTCCCTGCCGCAGCCATGATCTCCCGCGGGAACTCCTGGGACTCGTCCAGCGCACGGCTGTGGGGAGCAATCTCCTGGCGCGCGAACTCACGCACGGTCCTCTGCAGCGCTTTCTGCTCATCGTTGAGTTCGAAGTCCATGCCTGTTCCCGGCGTCCCTTCCATACCTGGACACTCCGCCACAAATCTTCTGTTTCCTTGTATTTGGTGGTCGATTATAGAAGCCGGCTCAGGGACCGGTCAAGGCAGCCCGGCCCGGCGATCACCTAGAATCGGGACGTGCATCGAGACAGATCAGGGTTCTCCTCCCAGTCCGGCGCCCGCAGCCGTTGCCGTCTCATCCTCATGACCCTCACCCTGGGATCCCTTCCCCCCTGGCTTGTCGCCGCTCTGGGGCCTCTCCCCGCCCAGGGTGGCGGACTGCGCTGGAGTTTCCTGCTGGCCTCGCCTCTCCTGACCACGGCCCTCGTCCTTGCCGGCGCCTATGGAATGGCCCGGGAGAGCACCTGGCGCGGCGCCGGTCATGTTCTGACGCTCGCCAGCACCCTGTTCATCATTCTTGCCGCGGCCATGGCCGTTCCCATCCTCGTCTTTCCGCGTCTGCCACCGGCAACGGCGCGCCTGGTCATGCTGAGCCGGCTGCCGGAGGATCGCCTGAACCAGCAGGCCATGACGCTCCCCGATCCACAACAACGGCTGGAATGCGCCCTGAGCCTCTATCTGCGCACCGGGCGCCCTGTCATGTTCCTGGACCGGACGGGAAATCCCGCTATCTACCGTCCCGACGCCGAAGAATCTTCCCGCCTCGCCCTGCCTCGCTGGCTGGCCGCCCGTCCCGGCGCTCTGCCGGGAGAGCGGCGCGTACTGGCCATGGCGGATCTGCTGCTCATCTTCGTCATCCTGGGCGGCCTGCCCCTGGTGATCCGCGACAGGGGGCACTCCCCGCCCTCTCCCCGTCCGCCCGGCTGAGTGGAGTTCCCCGCTTCAGGGCAGAAAGGCCTGAAACACTTCGTTGCTCAGGAGGATACCCCGGGAGGTCAGCCGCAGGCGATCCCCCTGACGTACCAGCAGTCCGGCGGAGATCACTCGCGCAAGGCGGTTCATGGGAGGCAACGCGCGCCGGTTGCCGGTTCGCCGGGCAACTTCATCCACGCTCACGCCCGTATCCAGGCGCAAACCAAGAATCCACGCCTCTGCAGTGCGCTCTTCCAGACCGGACAAGTCGCGTTCAAGAGGCGGCTCTTCCCCGCGCCGGGCGGCGGCAAGGTAAGCGGACAGATCGCGGGTGACCCCATGGCGTTCCCCCGCCACGAGGGAATGGGCTGCCACGCCGAATCCGAGGACATCCTGGCACCGCCAGTAGCGCAGGTTGTGCCTCGACTGGCAACCGGGCCGGGCAAAATTGCTGATCTCGTAACGCGCCAGACCCGCCCTGGCCAACCACTCCACGGCGCGCGGATAGACGGCTGCGAACCAGTCTTCATCGGGGGCATGGGCGCGACCCAGCTGAACATGACGCGCCAGGCTCGTCACACCTCCGACTTCATCTTCATCCAGTTCAAGGAGGTACATGGAAAGATGATCCGGCTCCAGCCCCGTGGCCTGCCGGAGATCATCCAGCAGCCAATCG
The DNA here is from genome assembly GCA_027295805.1 of Acidobacteriota bacterium. Taxonomy (GTDB): domain Bacteria; phylum Acidobacteriota; class Polarisedimenticolia; order SMYD01; family SMYD01; genus SMYD01. Next base: position 8,411 of record JAPUKF010000078.1, read on the forward strand.
CCCTGCACACCGGCGATGATGTCCAGGCTGACCTGGCGAATGCCCGCCTGGCGCACCTCCTTCAGCGCCGCGCCGATGCGCTGCCCGTCATGCCGCCGGCCCAGAGCCCGCAGGACAGAGTCACGAAAGGACTGGGCTCCCAGGCTCACCCGGTTCACTCCCAGCGTCCGCCACCCGCTCGCCGCCTGCCGGGTGACCGTCTCGGGGTTGGCTTCCAGGGTCACCTCGACGCCCTCTTCCAGAATGAAATGATCGTGGATGGCTTCCAGCACATGCTCCATTTGCGCGTGGGTCAGGAGTGAGGGCGTCCCCCCGCCGAGATAAACGGTGGAGATTCTGCGGCCATGCTGGGCAGGCAGCGTGACACCTCCCATGCTGCGCCCATGGCGCGCCACCCGGCGAATCTCCTCTGCCAGGGATTCAACATACTTATCACGGGTCCCTTCGTGATCAGGGAAGGTGGTGAAGGCGCAATACGAGCAGCGCGAGGCACAGAAGGGAAGATGCAGATAGATACCCGCGGGCTCCACGGCAATTCCTCAGATGGGAGCCACGACGTCCGACGGCAACCAGCCGCGCAGACCGTTGGGCAGAAGGACTTCCATCCAATCGCCCCGGCGGCTGCGCAGGCGCACCTTCAGGCCTTCATGGATGGTGGTGAGGCGTACCGCACCTTCTCCTGGCGCCGAAAGGAGGTCGGCTCGCGCCGGCTGCACGATCCCCTCCAGCACCACATCCCGGCGATAGACCAGCAACCCGAGGACGGCGCCGCTGCAGATGACGGCCAGCAAGACCACAGGAACAAGGTAGGCCGCCAGACGCCGCAGACGTGGCACGCCCGCGAACAAGGCCCCTGCCAGGCAGGCATGGAAGATCCACCATGCGACCAGAAAGAGGGACGTGGCGGCTGCGGTGGGAAGACGGCCATGCCAGCGCCAGAGGGCCTGCAGGGGATCGCTGTCTTCTTCACCGGCCACCCTATCGGTGATGCGGCCCCCGGCAAATTCCAGGTTCTCCAGGATGGCGCTGTCCGCAGGTGCCCGGCGGCGGGCCCGTTCCCACGCCAGGATGCTCTCACCGGTCCGGCCCAGCCTGTAGAGGCAGTTCCCCAGGTTGTAGTAAGCGGCGGCACTGTCCCGCCCTCCCTGCACCAGGCGGCTGTACTGCTGCTCGGCAACGATGAAATCGCCACGATCATAAGCGTCCGCCCCTGCCGTGGCCAGGTCAACGGCTTCACTGTCGCTGAGGCGATCCCGTTGCAGTTCCTGCGCGACAACCAGAAACTGAGCGCTCAGCATCAGGACCAGGAGCACGAAGAGAACGGGCCGAAGCATGCTGCTGCCGGGGAGACGTCCCATCAGAGGTTCCCCTCCAAGGCATCCAGGGCCCCACCGGCACGGGCAACCATGTCGCTGTGCGCCCCCCCACCGCCGGCCGGCGAGAAACGTGCGCAGTCGCATTCTTCCAGCACCGCCAGGTAATCGCCGGCGACATGCTCCGATACCCGGCGCCGGGCCAGGAGCGCTGCAATCCGGTCATAGGTCAATCCTGTGGCCGGGGCGTTGAACTTGTCGGCAACGAACTCGGTCAAAGCCTGCGCCACGAGGCGGTAAAAGTCCCTGGGGTGATCAGTTTCGGCCTGCGTGGCGCCACGGTCCAGGCGGCGCCGTGCCGCCCGACGGGCTCGCCTGCGCCTGATCACGGGAAGGCGCACGAGGGCTCGCCTTGTCCGCCATCGATATCCCAGGGCACTCAGATTCATCAGGGGAGGCAAGCCGAGGAACAGCCAGAACCAACCCGATCGATACATGTCCCGTCCGGCCACCGCGGGGACGGAAGCCAGCGGCTTGATGAAGTTGATATCCGCCCCCAGCCTTTTCAGGTCCTGTCGCAGCGGTGGCGAACCGGCAACACCCTCCGCCAGCCTGGGCCCCTCGGCGGTCAGTTCCAGTTTCTCACCCACCAGGGTTTCATACCGCCTGCTTTCAGGATCGAAATAGCTGAAACTGACCCCCGGCAGAGGCTGCCGGCCCGGTAGGTGGGGAACCAGAATGTATTCCCAGCGCCGAGCCGTGGCGAAGCGCTCCCTGGATGCCGGGTCCAGGCTCTGTTCCTGAGGCTCGTAGGGCGTGATGTCGGGCAGCGGATCCAGCTTCGGCGCTTGCGCCGACTTCAGATTGCCCACACCATCGATGGTCACCACAAGCCCCACGGCTTCTCCGGTTCGTGCGGTCTCACGATCGGCCTGCACCTGCATGCGAAACTGTCCCACGGCCCCGCTGAAACCGTCGGGTCGCCCTTCCCGGGGTAGCGGGCGAACATCCAGTTCCACCGGCAGAGTCCGCCGATAAACCGGCGCCACGGAACTCAGGTTAAAGAAGAAGGACCGGCCCTGGCGCGACTGGGAACGCAGAGGTACGGAAAAAGTCACCTGGGGGAGAACTTTCTTTCCCGACGCCGTGGGCAGGAGAGCCATTTCTCGAATGACGTAGACCCGGTATCGCTGGCCGTTCAGATTTTCCAGGGTGGCCCTGATGGTTTGCGGACCCTCCAGTTCTCGGGCCAGGAAGTCCGGGTAGGGCGGCACCTCCTGCAACTGGGGAACCCCTGCCACCTCCACTCTGCTGTAAAGGCGATAACTCAGGAGCGTCGGCTGCCCCACGAAGGGATCCGACGGTGCAACCACGGCCCGGACAAAGACATCCTCTTGGGCCGCCTTTCCCGGCGATGGCGATTCCCCGGGCCTTCCCGGCGCGGCTGGGGAGGCAGGCTGATCGCTCACCTGCACCAGCTGGGGTGCCGTGGCGTAATTCGCGCCCCCCACCACCAGGGTCAGAGAGGGGATCACCAGGCGCCCCGAGCGGGCAGGTGCCAGGATCCAGATGTAGCTGTGCCGCGAACTGGAGACACCATTGACAAACCGAATCTGGGACGATGAGGATGGTCCGTTGACCACCGTCCAGTCCTTGAGGCCAGCCAGGCGTGGTGGCTCCACCTGCTGCCGCATGGCACCGTCCAGGACGACCCGCAGGCGCACCGTCCCGTCCATGCTGATGCGCTCCGGCTCCACTACTGCCCTCACTGCCACTTCCGCGGCCTGCGTCACCGTCACCGCGGCAGCCAACAAGATCAGCAGCAGCCAGCCAGTGACACGGCGTTGCGGACCACTACCAGTCACGGCCGCCCCGCTTGGCGCGCTGTTGAGGCTTTTCCAGGCTCTCTTTCAACTCCTGGCGCTCGTCCCGCGCCAGGGAAGCCAGGAGACGGCGCGCTTCTTCCTCGCTCAAATCCTGCTGCTCTTCCGCCAGATCGGGCCGGCTGTCCGCCGGCGGCTCCTCCGACCTGTCCTCCTTCTCGCCCTGTGGCTGAGGCGGCGGCTCTCCCGCAGGATCGGGCTGCTGTTGTTGCTGCCGGTCCTGTGCGCCACCCTCCTGGTCCTGAGGCTGTTGCGCTTCCTCCGCGCCAGCATTCTCATTTTGATCTTCCGAGTCCGATTCCTCCTCGCCCTGATTCCCATCCTTTTGCTGCTGTTCCTGCTCCTGCAACCGGGCCAGGGCTAGTTCCAGATTGTGCCTGGAATCCCCATCGGTCGGATTCGCGCTGACAGCCTGGCGAAGACTGCGCACGGCGGCGGCAAAGTCCTCGGCCTGCAGACTCGCCGTCCCTTCATTGAACAGGGCCGCCTGCCCCAACTCCGTCTCAGGACGGGCCTGCGCGGCCACGGTGCCATAGGCTGCCAGGGCCTCGTCCAGGCGGCCCAGCCTGAAGAGCGCGTTGCCCAGGTTGTAGGTCAGGGGTGGCGAATCGGGGTTCGCGCTCAAAGCCTTCGCATAGCGCTCCAGAGCCTCTTCGGCCTTCCCCTCCCGATAGAAATCGTTCGCCTCCCGGTTGAGACGGGCCGCCTTGCCATCGGCAGCCAGACTCCAAGCACCGGATAAGAGAAAAACCAGAACGCTCCCTGCGACAACCCGCTTCACGGCTCCTCCCGCAATCTCCGCGCAGGGGAAACAACCATCTCGGCAAAGAGGATGCAAACCGCCGCCAGCAGAGGCAACTGATAGCGCTCCTTGTGGGTGGTGACCATGCGGCTGGAGAGATCCGATTTTTCCATGCGATCAATTTCCGCGGCAAGAACGTCCGCCTCCGCCAGGGCAGGGCCGGCCCTGAGGTAGCGCCCGCCTCCGGCCCGGGCAACTGTCTCCAGGTGCTCCGGGTCGAGACGAGTTGTGATGATGCGTCCCGCCCTGTCTTTCTTATACCCCGCTGAACGGGCCGAGGTTGCAGCTCTGGGAATGGGGCCCCCGGTGGTGGTTCCCATGCCGATGGCATAGAGCACCACTCCCGCTTCGGCTGCAACAGCCGCCGCGGCCGCGGCGCGGCCATCAAAATCCTCTCCATCGGTCAGCAGGATCAGGACCCGGCGTCCGCCACTCTCCTTGGGAAAGGCTGTGAGACCGACGCGGATCGCTTCCTCCAGGTTGGAACCCGGATCGGGGACATCACCCACATCGAGAATGTCCAGGAAGAGACGGACCGCGGATTGATCCAGGGTCAGAGGGCATTGGATGAATCCGCTCCCGGCAAAAGCCACCAGGCCCAGGCGATTGCCGTCGAGACGTCTCACCAGGTCGCCGGCCAGCGCCTTGGCCCGGGTGAATCGATCCGGTGTGACATCCTGGGCGCGCATCGATTCAGAGACGTCAAGGGCCAGCACCACATCAACGCCGCGCCGCGTCACCGGCTCAACGACCTGGCCCCACTGTGGCCGGGCCAGGGCCAGGATCAGAAAAAACAAGGCCGCCAGCAGGAGGCTGGCCTTGGCGGCGCGCCGCTGGACACTGGCAGTCCGGGCCAGGCGGCGAACGGTACGGAGCCTGCCCAAGCGCGACAGAAGCGCCCGTTGACGTGCCATGGCGAGACCCATGAGAAGCGCCAGGAGGGGCAGAATCAGCCAGGCAAGGAGGAGCGCCGGTGCCGCAATACGCATCAGGGCACCTGCCGGAAAATGGTCCAGCCCAGGAGCGCCTGCAGGATCAACAGTCCCAGGCCCGGGAAAGCAACGTAGGCGAAAAGTTCAGTCCGCCGGACCCGTTCCTTGATCTTCACCTGCACGGTCTCCATGGCATCGATGCGGGTGAAGATCTCCTCCAGAGCCCGCGCATCTGTGGCGCGGAAGTAACGCCCGTCGGTCAGGTCGGCGATGCGACGCAAGGTCTTCTCGTCCAGGTCGACCGGCTGGTAAACATAACGGGGCCCGAACACCGGATCATCCACCGGGATGGGCGCCACCCCCTCGGTTCCGACTCCCACCGTGTAAACCTTCACGCCCATGGTCTTGGCCAGGCGGGCCGCCGTTTCAGGATCAATCTCGCCGGCGTTGTTGCGCCCGTCGGTCACGAGAATCACGACCCGGCTGCGAGCCTCACTGTCTTTGAGACGGTTCACCGAAGTCGCCAATCCCATGCCGATGGCCGTACCATCGTAGCGCCGCGTGATCTCGATGCTCCCCAGAATCTGGCTCAGGAGGCCGTAGTCCAGAGTCAGCGGACAGCGAGTGAAGGCGCGCCCAGCGAACACCACAAGCCCGATCCGGTCCGCCTGGCGCCCCTGAATAAACTCCTCGATGACCCGCTGGGCGTAATCGAGGCGCGAAACGGGATCGAATCCTCCTGGTTTTCGGCCCAGATCCACCGCCGCCATCGAACCGGACTGATCCAGAGCAATCACCACATCAACACCTTCGCTGAGAACTTCCTGCCAGCGGTTCTCAGCCTGGGGACGGGCCAGCGCCAGGAGCAGCAGGACCAGGGCCAGAACTCTCAGAACCAGGGGCACGGTGCGGAGACGGGCGCGCCAACCCGGTTTCAGGCCC
>JAPUKF010000079.1 GCA_027295805.1 Acidobacteriota bacterium
TTTTGCATTCTTATACACGTGTGAGGAATCCCTCGAGATGGTTGGCATCGGGATTTTTATTTATGCCCTTTTAATATATATTTAGCAGAACAATTTAAGCCGCTCACTGTCTCTTTAGATGAGCGAGAATAGTCGGCCTGATGACCAGAGACATCAAACATGAAGTGAACGTCATTTCCGTTCTGGTCAGCCCGGAACGAGGAGTATTGCTACATCAGGCCGACTCTGGAAAGTGGGGATTTCCTGGGAGCGAGGATCTTGTTCCAGGCGAAGATTGGGAATCTACTCAGCTTCGCGGGTTGAACCGAGATCTTGGCAATATCGAATTTGAAAATGTCTCGATCCTCCACCTTGAGAGTTATCCGGGTGGGACCGTGGGTCCAGATGCAAAGTTTGGCGTGTTCGTGCTTGGCAAAATAAGCTCCGCCCAGAGCGAGTCGGAGTCGATTCGCTGGGCGAAAGGTGCCGAGGAGATACGTGATCTTGACCTGGTGCACGTGAGGGTCGCGGACCTGGTTGAGAAAGCGCTGAGAAATGGGCAGGTATCTCCCCAAATCATCAGATAGTGCCCCGACCGGACCCGGGGTGATGGCGAGGTTCTTCGTTTGTTGCATATCTATATTGATGCCGATGCGTGCCCTGTCAAACAGGAGGTGTATCGCGTCGCAAGCCGGTATCACCTTGACGTCACCTTGGTGGCCAACTCCTGGATGAGAATTCCAGATGAGCAACGGATTGCGCTCGAAGTTGTGAAGGATGCATTCGACGCGGCCGATGATTGGATTGTCCAGCACCTGCAGCCGGACGACATCGTGGTCACCGCCGACATTCCGCTTGCTGATCGCTGCCTGCAGGAAGGGGCACATGTCCTTGGTCCAACCGGAAAACCGTTCACGGAAGACAACATCGGCGAGACCGTTGCAACTCGGGACCTGCTGTCGGAACTTCGTGGCGCCGGACAGATAACAGGCGGGCCTGCGCCGCTGCAGAAGCGTGACCGGTCACGATTTCTTCAGAAGCTGGACGAAGTGATTCAATCGGTCCGTCGAAAGCATCCATGAAGAACCGCAAGCCGTTATGCTTGATACGTGATTGATGGGAGGGACAGATGCTGAACCTGGTTTCTGTAAACGTCGGGCTTCCGCGCGAAGTCACCTGGAAGGGCAAGACCGTGACCACCGGGATATTCAAGGTTCCTGTTGACGGCCCAGTGGCCCTCAGGCGGCACAATCTTGAGGGTGACCAGCAGGCCGACCTCTCAGTACATGGCGGTCCCAGCAAAGCGGTCTATGTCTATCCGAGCCAGCATTATGACTACTGGCGGCGCGAACTGGAAGACAGTGAGCTCGCATGGGGCAGCTTCGGAGAGAATTTCACCGTTGACGGAGTCGACGAGGAGACAGTTTGTATTGGTGATGTGTTTCGAGTAGGCAGCGCCCGAGTCGTTGTGACCGAACCCCGCATGCCCTGCTTCAAGCTCGGGATTCGCTTCGAGCGGGCGGACATGGTGAAGCGGTTCTTGAAGAGCCAGCGCACCGGCTTTTACTTTGGCGTGGTTGATGAGGGCCTGGTTCAGGCGGGCGACCGCCTCGAGAGGGTTGCCGAGCACCCTGGTGGGCTCCGCGTTGCTGATGTCACACGTCTCTACACGACCGAGAGGAAGAACAAGGCCCTCCTGAGGAAGGCCATTTCCGTGGAGGTCCTGCCTGATAGTTGGCGCGGCTATTTCAAGCATCAACTGGAGACGCTCGGGGAATAGCGGCTTCCTCAGGGGTAGGCCACGCCCCCGGTTCGCCGCCGGTCGAAGACACCGGTGGCCACACCATCCTGGATCATCACGGCCTGGACGTCGCCCAGGGTCTTCCTGGGCTTGATGGTGTAGCCCAGCCTGGACAGTTCCGCCAGAACATCCTGAGGGAGAGCGTATTCAATCTGGCTTTCCACCAGGAGGAGATCTTCGCCCTCGGGACTGGGAGGCCACTGGTGATGGAAGCGGGGCAGGTCCACCGCCGCCTCCAGATCCTGGTGGCCATCCACCACGTGGACGATGACCTGGGCCACTGTCGAGATAATAGAGGGGCCGCCGGGTGAGCCCAGCACCAGGGAGAGGGCGCCTGTGGGCTCGAAGACCATGGTGGGCGTCATGGATGAGAGGGGACGCTTGCCCGGGGCGATCTCGTTGGCCTGGGAGCCGGTGACGCCAGAGTCGTTGGGCACGCCGGGCTTGGCTGAAAAGTCATCCATCTGGCTGTTGAGGAGAAATCCCGCGCCATCCACCACCACGCCCGAGCCATAGGCCGTGTTCAACGTGGTTGTGTTGGCGACCGCCATGCCGTGGTCGTCCACGATGCTGAAGTGAGTCGTTTCCCGCCCGCTCGCCCCATGGCGCGGAAACTCACCGGCGCGAATGGATGCCGGGTCGCTGCGGCCATGACGGTTCACTTCGGAGGCGCGCTCCTGGGCGTAATGCTTGTCCGTGAGCTCTGCCATCGGGTTGTGGTGGAAATCGGGATCACCCATGTGCTCGGCCCGGTCGGCGAAGACCCGCTTGGCAATTTCAGCGAACAGGTGAATCTGTGCGGCTGAATGCATCGCCTGCGGTGGAAAGGTCTCCGCCATATTCAAGAACTCGGCCAGGGCGATGCCACCGGAGGATGGGGGCGGCATGGAGACAACCCTGTAGCCCCGGTAGCTGATTTCCACGGGCTCCCGCCAGACCGCCTGGTAGGCGTTCAGGTCGGCGGCGGTGATGAGGCCGCCGTCGCGCTCCATCTCCTGCACCAGGAGTTCCGCCGTTTGCCCCCGGTAGAATTCATCGGCTCCCTCCCGGGCAATGCGCTCCAGTGTGTCGGCCAGGTCCGGAAGCCGCAGGACGGCTCCCTCCTTGCCGCGGTAGTAGTCGTCGAACTCGACGTGGCGAAGAAGATGAGCGGGCAGAGCGGCGAACTTATCGCTGTACTTCTTCACCGAGTCGGCCGTCCATGGGTCGAGGACGAATCCATCTCGCGCCAGCTTCACGGCAGGCTCAAGGAGCCGGGACCAGGGAAGCGAGCCATAGCGATCCCAGGCCGCGGCCATGCCCCGGACCGTCCCCGGTACGCCTGAGGCCAGGGGTGTATAAAGGCCCATGTCCTTGATCACCTGCCCGTCTTCATCCAGAAACATGTCGCGGGTGGCTGCCGCCGGTGCCTTCTCGCGGTAGTCCAGAGTCGAAACCGAGTTGCCCTCGGCGGCCGGGTCGTGAACCAGCATGAAACCGCCGCCGCCGAGTCCCGCACCGAATCCGTTGGTGACGCAGAGGGCGAACTGGACGGCCACGGCCGCGTCCACTGCATTGCCCCCCTGGCGGAGGATAGCCGCGCCGACCTCCGCTGCCTGCGATTCCGGGGCAGAGACCACGCCCCGCGCCAGGGTGGTCTCGTGGGGAGCCGGCCCGCCACAGGCGGTGGCCACGACCAGCAGCACGAGGAGAGCCAGCGCCACAATCCGCCCGGGAATCACCGCACGCTGTTCAACCTGCAGCCGAGGCGCCATTCTCTTGCGCAACCTGATGATCCGTCAGCCGGCGGCCTTGATGATGGTCTCGTCCAGGCCCGGCCACGAGTTCAGGTAGGCCCGGCGTTCCTTGCCGAGGCGTTCCACCTGCGTGCGGTATTCCTCCATGCGGCCCTGGGCTTCGTAGAGCAGATGGGGGCGCAGCAGCACTTCATCGTCCCTGTTCATGCCCGGTACCGACGTGGCGATGTCGTAGCCGAAGTCCGGGTCCTTTTCCCAGGTGATGGTTCCCTCGGCAATCCCCTTCACCACGGCGGACGAGTGGGGGATCTTCACCTTGCGAGACCCTTGCTGGCCTTCGCCGCCGCCCACCCGGCCGGTGTTCAGGAGAAAGACATCCATGGGAACCTTGCGCATGAGATCCAGGAAGCGGTTGCCCTGCTGGGCATGGAGCAGTGGGAAAAACGGGTTGGTGCCGGGAATGCGCAGACTCTTGCCGGCTTCTTCGGCCCCGCCGGCCGAGGTGCCCTTGGTCTCGCCCAGCATGAAGTAGACGGCGGCCAGCTCGGGGGCCAGGCGGGCCACCGCCGGTATGATGGTCTCGTTGCGATTGAGAATCAGAAGAAAGTCCGCCTTGCCAAGTTGACGGGCGTCGCCGGCGCCTTCCACCTGGCTCATGGCGAAGACGGCGCGGCCGTTCTGGGTGTAGGACGTATCGAAGAAGTCGGCCTTGCCCTGATCATCCAGACTGACATTTTCCAGGTAGGCCTCGGGCTGGCAGACTGCCTTGTAAATGGTCGGCTCGAACTTGGGATCCAGGCCGAAGGTCTTGGCGAAACAGCCGTTTTCGGTGGCGTAGATGTGGCCATCGGGCATGAGAGCGCAGAAATCATCCTGCACCGGCTGGGACCCGTTCTGTGAGGTGAAGGTCGTGGTGGTCTTGCCGGTGCCGGAAAGGCCCACGATGAGGCCGACCTTGAGCTTGTCGCCCACCGGGATGACCTTGCAGCCGGCGTGCATGGCCAGTCCGCCGCGGTCATGGACGATGTTGTTCCACATGCGCAGCCCGCCCTTCTTGGACTCACCGAAGTAATCCGAGTTGAAGACGCGGGTGATGCGGTTCTTGAGGTCCACGGCAATGAGCCGGTCCTTGGGAAATCCTTCGGCCTTGAGATTGGGCGTGTAGATGACCGTGACCTCGGGCTTGAAGTCCGAGCCCTTGTCCACTTCCTCATGAAAGTAGAGGGTCTTCTGCATGGCTGCGATATTGGCGTTGGCCGATTCGATGATCAGCCGCGCGGCGGTCCGAAAATCAGGATCGTTACCGATGAAACCGTCGATGACCAGCATCTCGCAGCCGGTGATGTAGTCATCCTGCAGGCGGGCCACGCGCAGGCCTTCCTCCAGGCTGATGGTCTGGTCTGAGTGGGCGTCGGGGTTGTCGGTGACGATATAGGTGGATGCC
>JAPUKF010000008.1 GCA_027295805.1 Acidobacteriota bacterium
CCCCCGCCTCCCTCCCCCGGAGGAGAGGCTGCTGCCAGAAGTCCCAGTCCATTCACTTGACCTACCAACGCAATCATGAGCAACCTTCCCACGACCGTGGCGCTCGCTCCCGATGGGGAAGAGGCTTTCCCCTCCCGGGCACGGCCACGGTGATGACGTGACGGGGCGATGAAAAGTGCTTTGGGACTTTGCCATCGCCCCGGCCAAAAGTCAAGTCCGCGCAGCCCTCCGGGGGCGCGCAAGTGCTTGTGATACAGGGACCTCGGGAGATTGGCCGGCCGCGAGGAGAAGACATGTCGACGCGCACTTGGTGCCTCGAAACCACGGACCGGGGCCGTTACTGCCGCCTGCCGGCACTCACGCGCCTCGGGTTGACGCATGGCTTCTCCTGCCGTGACCTGGGGTCGGGCGATGCCGAAGGTTTCCTGGCCGGGATTCTCGGGCTACAGCAGCTACCCCTGGCCCGCCTGCGTCAGCAACATACGTCCACGGTCCATGACGTGAGCGCGGGGTTGGTGAAGACGCCTCCGGTGGGTGACGCCCTGGTGGCACGGCAAGCCGGCTGGGCGCTTCGTTTGCAGACGGCGGACTGCCTGCCCCTGCTGCTGGTGGATACGCGCCGCGGTCACTACGGGGTGGTCCACGCCGGCTGGCGCGGTACGCTGGCAGGAGTGCTCCACCAGGCCCTGCAGGCACTCCACTCCGAAGGGTCCGGACCCGGCTCCACGTGGATGGCCATCGGTCCCGGCATCCGTGCCTGCTGCTTCGAGATCGGAACGGAGGTGGTGGCTGCATTTCGCGCCCGTTGGGGCGAAAGGACTCGCCATTGGATGCATCCGGGAGCAGGCAGCCGCCCGCATCTGGACCTCGCGGCCGCCAACCGGTTCCAGGCGGCGCAAGCAGGCGTGCCTGCAGCGCAGGTGCTGGACACGGGGCTGTGCACCCGCTGCCGCCGGGACCTGTTCTTCTCCTACCGCGGTGACGGGGGTGCCACGGGCCGCATCATCACGCTGGCAGGTAGACCCTGAAGCCGGCCGGCCGCCTCTAGCCCTTGCGGAGTTGCTTCAGAAAAACAACGACCTGCTGGGCCTCGGGACCGTTCTCCAGCTTCAGGTAGGTCTCGAAGTGCCGGATGGCCTCCTCCCGCCGGTCCAGGCTCAAGAGAACGTAGCCCAGGCGCAGGTAGGCATCGGAGTTCTTCTTGTTCGCCTCGATGGACTTCTCGAACGCCTGCGCCGCCTCAGCGTTCTTGTCATTATTCAAGGCATTGACGCCGATGTTGTACCAGATGACATCCTGCTGACCGGGGTTCTTCTCGAGGATGGAGCGGTAGATGGCCTCGGCCTGCGCCGTCTCGCCCTGGGCGTTGTGGACATTGGCCACGGCCAGCGAAGCATCGGTGTTGTCCGGGTTCAGCGCGACGACCTCCTGCAGGACCTCCATCGCTTTGTCTAGCTGCTGATCCTCCTGATAGAGCGTCGCCAGGTTCACCAGCACCTCCTCCTGGTCCGGCGAATTGGCGCGCTCCTTCTCGAAGGCGGCGATGGCGGCGACGTCCTGCGCCAGGGAGCGATAGATGGTGCCGAGATAGAAGTTGACGCCGGGCAGCTCCGGATCCAGTCGTCCTGCCTTCATGAGCGCCGTCTGCGCCCCGCCCAGATCATCCTTGCGCAGCATCGCCTTGCCCAGTCCGTAATGCGCATCGGCGTTGGTCGGGTCCGCGTCCATGGCCTCCTGGTACGCCTCCGCGGCGCCGGCGAAATCGCCGCCGGCGAACAACTCATCGCCACGCTCCAAGGGATCACGCTTGCGAGACGTCACGGGGCCAGCGCGCTTCACCTCGGGGATCGAGGCGCCCTGGAGCCTGGCCATCTGTGTCCTGTAGTCAGCCTCCGGGACCATCACGAAGTGGACCTCGCACCTGCCTCGAGTCACCGCGCCGCCGCCCTGCGGGGGCACAGGAATGGCCGGGAGGTTGGTCTGGTCCCTGCTGATCTTCAGATCGGTCTCGTCTGCACGGGTGTCCCCGTTGGAGTCAATGCTGATGTAGCTCATGGTGAGGACCAGGTAGCCCTCGAGCTGCGGGTAGATCTTCCAACTCCCCGTATCCAGGAACGGATAGGTGAATTTCCCGGTCTTCTTGGTCTTCAGCCTGCCGCCGATGACGCCCTTGCCGCGGCCGTCCACCGCATCGGCCTCGAAGATCACCGGCACCTTGCTCAGCGGATTGCCGTCGACATCGGTGACCGTCCCGGTCACGCGGGCCGTGAAGCCGAAAACGGGGCCCCCGGAAAGCAGGAGGACGCTCAAGAGCCACAGGGTGATGGCCCAGCGTCGGTTCTTCTCTGGTCGGAAGACCATGGCGGTTCTCCTTGTTCAGACAGAGCATGGTTCGGGTGGCCGCCCCCCCGGCGGCCCGACTCGCACGGATCATAGAATAGCCCGCGCAGCAGGATCAAGGAGAGGGTGGGGTCGCAGCCCCGGTTCGCCTCCTGCGCCCCAACCCGCTACAATCCGGCCGCAGGGGCCCTTCTCTCCCTGGAGGGGGCGCTCCCGAAGCCCAACGAACTCTCGAGGAGGTGCCATGGCGGATCAACCTCAGGCCAAGCCAGCGTCGGAATCCCAGGTGGAAATGACCGAGATCGTCAATCCCGAGGACACCAATCCCATGGGCACCATCTTCGGGGGGCGTGTCATGGCCCTGATGGACAAGGCAGCGGCAGTAGCATCCATGCGCCATTGCCGCAAGACCACGGTCACCGCGTCGGTGGACCGCGTCAACTTCATCAACCCCATCCGACTGGGTGACATCGTCATCCTGCTGTCCTCGGTGAACCAGGC
>JAPUKF010000080.1 GCA_027295805.1 Acidobacteriota bacterium
GCAGATCCCCTGCCCCAGGTTGATGCCGTTCAGCCGCGCACACTCCAGGGACATGCGGCGGATCTCGGACTGGGCCAGGCCGCCAATCCGATCGGCGAAAGGGATGTCGCGCGGGCCGCGGGCGCCGCTCATGCGCGCTCTTTCAGGGCCGCCAGAATAGCGGCGCAGAACGCGGGGATATCGTCGGGCTTGCGCGAGGTGATGAGATTGCCGTCCACCACGACTTCCTGATCGAGATATTCGGCACCCGCGTTGACCATGTCGTCACGGATGGCCTCATAGCAGGTGATGCGGCGGCCGCGTGTGACGCCGGCCGAGGCCAGCACCCAGCCGGCGTGACAGATGGCGGCGACCACGCTGTTCTGCTCGAACAGGGCCTGCACCAGCTTGAGGACGCCGTCATCCATGCGCAGCCGGTCCGGCGCCCAGCCACCGGGGATGACCACGCCGGCCAGGGTGGCCGGGTCGGCCTCTACGGCCGCCAGGGTGGCGACCGCCGGGTAGCCGCATTTGGACTTGTACGTGCCCGGCGCGGGCGCCACGATCACCGTCTCGTACCCCTCTTCCCGAAGGCGGTAAAGAGGCACCCAGAGTTCCATCTCCTGATAACCGTTCTCGGCCAGGATGGCCACCCGGCCCTTGGACTTCGTACTTGCAATCATGGTTTCCTCTTTCGGTTGGCGGCTGTGGAGGCGACTATGTTAGAACCTGGCTGGAGATGACGTCCATGAAGAATACTTCGCCCCTGACCCCCGCTGAACAGGAGCTGCTGCTGGCGCTGGCCCGAGCCGGCCTGCGGGCGGACCTTTGCCCGAGCGCGACCGGCCCGGCTGCGGACGACGCCGACCTGCCGCCCGCCCTAGAGCGCCCTGCCGGGGCGTTCGTGACGCTGCACAGCAAGGGCAAGTTGCGGGGTTGCCTCGGTTCTCCGTCCCCCGGACCTCCCCTGGCCCGTTTGGTGGTGGATCTGGCCGTGTCGGCGGCCACTGGCGACCCGCGCTTTCCACCCGTGACGGTGGCGGAGATGGACGCCCTGGATATCGAGATCTCCGTTCTCGGCGCGCCGGTGCGGCTTCAGCACGCCTCCCAGATTGAGGTGGGCCGCCATGGACTCATCATCGAGCAGGGCTCATCCCGGGGCCTGGTGCTGCCCCAGGTGGCGACCGCGCAGGGCTGGGATGCCGAGACCTTTCTCTCCCACACCTGCCTCAAGGCCGGCCTGCCTGGCGATGCCTGGCGCGACTGGGACGCGGGGAAAGACCCTGACTTCAGCGTAGAAGCGTTCACCGCCCAGGTTTTCGGGGAGAAGCCGGCCGGCGGTCCGTGACGTAGGTGGCGGCGCCCGGGCGACCGCTCACAATCCAGGTCAGCGGCCCGCCAACGAACAGCACGGCACAGATCAACCAGAAGACCGGCGCTATGCCGTACCGGTCGGCGATGAAACCGGTGACTGGCAGCAGGGCCGAGACCGTCAGCGTGCGCGCCATGCTCTCCAGGGACAGGGTCGTCGCACGTTGCGGCTTGTCCATGACCTGATTGAAGGCGCTCACAAAGAGAGGCCGCCTGAGGTTCTGCAACCCGGTCAGGATCACGAACAGAATAATCCCGGTGATCAGCTCCCGGTTGTGGGCGGCGAGCCCGAAACCTGCGGCGGTCACCATCACGGCAAGGTAAATCCAGCGCCGGGCGCCACCCCGGTCTTTTAGAACTTTCTCGGCGCGGCCGCTCAGGAGGGCGCCGGCGGCTCCCACCTGGTTGCTGGCGAACTCAGCGCTCCCGATCCAGATGGCCCCAGGGCCCAGGACCGGGATGCCCAGTGCCGCCAGGCCCTGCTGCAGGACCGGTTGCACGTAGTACTTGAGAATCATCTTCACCTGGCTCTCGAAGGCCGCCGATTCAAGCAGCAGTGGCTTCATGCCGGGACGCGCCACCAGCGCACGCGCCATGGCCTTCCAGGTGCGTCCGGAGGGTCGAGCCTGCTCCTGCAGGCGCTGATTCTCGCCATCCAGCCAGCGCGGGTAACTCAGCATCAGAAAGAAGCCGGCCAGCGCCGGCCCCGCCGAGAGCCAGAAGAGCAGGGAGTAGTCACGGCTATAGAACAGAAAGATTCCACCGCCCAGGGCAGACACGGCGGCCGCGGTCTTGGAGAAGGCACGGGTCAGACCGATGACCCGGGTCGCGCGGCCTGCTTCGCCGCGCTTATCCAGATAGTCGAGGATGATCGCCTTATGGCTGCCCGTGCGCAGGGCCTCGGCCATGGCGTAAAGAACCACCGCGGCGAACAGCACCCCTTCCTGCCCCGGTTCCAGGCGGGCCATGGTGACGGCGCTGGCGGCGTAGAAGAGAAAGCAGAGAGCCAGGGAGCGGCGGCGACCCCACCTGTCCGCCGCCATGCCCAGGGGGAACTCCAGCACGCCGACAATGAGGTGCTGAACTCCCAGCGCACTGCCGATGGTCACGAAGCTGAAACCAGCGTGCAGCAGAAACAGGACCAGAAACGGATCCGCGAAGCGCAGGTTCTTCAGGATGGAATAGAGGCAGAAGCGACTGATCATGGATTCTGATGCGGCCCTCGCCGCTTCAGGCTACCAGAACGGG
>JAPUKF010000081.1 GCA_027295805.1 Acidobacteriota bacterium
ATCTCCAGGAACAAGAAAACCGCCCCATGCTGGTGGGTCATTCATGGGGCGCCATGCTGGCGCTGGCTTACGCCGCGACACATCAGCAGGAGGTGGCAGCCCTGGTTCTGATTGGTTGCGGTACGTTCAGCCTGGAAGCCCGGCAGCGGATGGCGTCGCTGCGCCGAGATCGGATGGATGAAACTCTGAAGCAGGATCTGTCCCGACTCAGCCGGGATATTCCGGATGAAAATGACCGGCTCGGAGCGATGGGTGAACTCCTGCTGCCGTCCTACTCGTACGATCCGGTCGAGACCAGCCTGGAAATGGAACGTTGTGACGCCCGCGCGTATCACGAGACCTGGGACGACATGATGCGCCTGCAGGAAACAGGCGTCTTCCCCGCCTCACTTGCCGGCATCACAATCCCGGTGCTCATGCTGCATGGCGATGTCGATCCTCATCCCGGCTCCATGATCCGGGACAGCCTCAAACCCCACATGCCCCAGCTCATTTATCATGAGATGAGACATTGCGGGCACTACCCGTGGCTTGAAAAGAAAGCCTCCGGCGAGTTCTTCACCACCCTGGCGGCATGGCTGCACCGGCAGTCTCCGCCATAGCCATAGTTGCCTGTCAGCTCAGAGACAGGGTGCCGGTCTCCGAGGCGCTGTTCCCATGGATCTCGGCGTGGGAACCTTCGAAAACGCCAGCACTGACAGTGCCCTCGAAGGTGAATGTCCTTTTCCTGCTCTCGTTGAAGACTTTACCCCGTAGTGCGCCCTGGGAGAGGCTTCCCACGGCGGTTCCGGCGTAAATATGGGATTCACCTCTGAATTTGAAATAAAACACCACATCCCAGGTCCCCTCGCCGGTGGGCGTGAACACGGAGCGCAGGTCGCCGCTCCTGCCGGCTTCCTCCCACTGGAACTCGCCGGTGAGAGTGCGCTCTTCAGCCGCCGGCGCGTGCACACTCTGAACCACTGTCAGAACAACGACCAAAAACAGCATGAAAGGGACTTTTTTCACGGCCTCTCCAAGGTAAACCCCCAAGCCACCGTAGACGCGCAACACTGGCGACGATATTTTTATTCCCTAGATGCCACGGACTCATCTCTCACTGAGCGAGGCACGCCGCCTTGCCCTGGCAGCCCAGGGCCTGGACCGGCCGCGCCCGCGAGGCCGGGTGGATGCCCGCCATCTTCGCGCGGTGATCCGCCGCCTGGGCCTGCTGCAACTCGATTTCGTCAACGTCCTCATCCCGTCCCACTACCTGGTGCTCTTTTCGCGCCTCGGGCCGTACCCCAGAACCGGCCTGAACGACCTCGTCTATGACCGACGGGAATTCACGGAGCAGTGGGCCCACGAAGCCTCCATCCTGCCCATGGAACTCTGGCCCTATCTTCGCCACCGCATGGAGACATACCGGGTGCGGCCGTATGGCTTCGAGACCTTCATCGAGAACAATTCCGCCTATGTGGCGGGCGTCCTGAGGGAAGTACGCGCGCGAGGACCGCTGGCTGCAGAGCAACTGACGGTGCCCCAGGGCACCATCCGGCGCCTGGAACATGCCTGGTTCGGCACGGTGCCCAGGGCGGTTCTCGAAACCCACTTCGGCCGCGGCGAACTGGCAGTGGCGTCACGACGGCCCGACTTCTCCCGGGTCTACGACCTGGCCACGCGCATTGTTCCTCCTCCACTGCGCCGGCGCCGGGTTCCGCCTGACGAAGCCCGCCGCCAGCTCCTGCGCCTGGCTGCCCGCTCCCACGGCATCGGCACGGCTGCCGATCTGGCCGACTACTACCGCATGCCGGTGCGCGTGGCACGCCTGCATCTTGAGGAGCTCGTGGCCGCCGGCGAACTGCTGCGCGTCCAGGTGGAAGATTGGCGACAACCGGCCTACCTGCACCCCGAGGCTCGCCTTCCCCGCCGGGTGGATGGGGCGGCATTGCTGTCGCCCTTCGACCCGGTTCTCTGGCACCGGCCGCGCACCACGCGTCTCTTTCAATTCGACTACCGCTTCGAGATCTTCATTCCCAGGGCGAAGCGGCGCTGGGGGACCTATGTGCTGCCGTTTCTCCTGGGCGACCGGCTCGTGGCTCGTGTCGATCTCAAGGCTGACCGCGAACAGGAGATCCTGCAGGTCCGCGCCGCCTACCTGGAGCCCATGGCCCGCGCCGGGAACGTGGCGCCGGCGCTGGCCTCCGAACTGCGTACCCTGGCCGGCTGGCTGAACCTGGAGACCGTCCGCATGGGGCGGCGCGGCAATCTTGCCCGCCCTCTCGCCGCCGCCTTCCGCTCCCGACGTTCTCCCGCAAGCTGGTTTCTCTACGTGATTCGCTGCAACAACGGATCCCTCTACACGGGCATCACCACCGATGTCGCCCGGCGTCTGGCGCAACACCGCCGCGGCAGGGGCCAGGGCGCCCGGTCCCTGCGGGGCAAGGGGCCTTTGCGCCTGGTGCTGCGGGCGGCCGCCGGCTCTCACGGCCAGGCCCTGAGAGTTGAAGCCCGGGTCAAAAAACTGCCCAAGGCGGACAAAGAACGTCTGGTGCGCGAGCCGGGCCTCGTCAGGGAAATAGTCAAGGCGGTAGAGTCCCGCCAGGAGCAATGTCCATGAGCCGATGGAGACTCGATCCTGGTGATGTGACCTCGGGCTGGGAAACCCTGGGGGCCGAGAGCCCCCAGAGGAAAACACCCGCCCGCAGGGTCTGGCTGCAGCATGAGCCCACGGGCATGCAGGTGACGGCCGAAGTCGTGGTGGTTCCCGGCGTACCCGATGAGCCCCCGGTGCTGGAAGCCGAATTACGCAAGAGCCTCTTCGCCGAACTTGAACTGAAGGTGGCACGCCACCTGGGCATCACCATCAATCGGTCATGATCCGCGCCCGGCTCATGGCGCGTTTCTACGACCGCATGATGCGGACGGCCGAAGAGCGGTTTCTCGCGGACTGGCGGCGCGACCTGCTCGGTAGCCTTTCGGGCCACGTCCTGGAGATCGGCAGCGGCACCGGCTTGAACCTGCCCCATTACCCTGCCACCGTCACCCGTCTGGTGCTCAGCGAGCCGGACCCATTCATGCGCCGGCAACTTCAAGCCAAGGTTGCTGACCGAGCCCGGAACAGTGTCCAGGTCGTGGACTGCGCCGCCGAGAAACTGGATTTCCCCGACGCCTCCTTCGACACCGTGGTTTCAACCCTGGTTCTTTGCTCGGTGCGCGACCCGCAGCGGGCGCTAGCGGAAATTCGCCGGGTCCTGCGTCCCGGCGGCAACCTGGCCTACTTCGAACATGTGGCGGCCGACAATCCCCGCACACTGCGCTGGCAGCGACTTGTGGAACCGGCATGGAAATTTCTGGCCGGCAACTGTCATCTCACCCGGCACACCCATGAGAGCATTCGCCAGGCAGGTCTTGACCCGGTCCGCACCGAGCATGTCGCCATGACACCGGCGCCTATGCTGGTGCGCCGGGCGGTCAAAGGCCTGGCCCGGCGCGTTCCGGCCGGCGCCGCCAGCGCGCCACACCTGGCCAAAGTCTGAATCATGTCCGCCACAGCGCAGCCTCTCCCCGGACTGGTCCGAGCCTACGCCGGACTTGTCACGGAAGCCATCGCTCAGACCTTGAGCAAGAACCTCATGGGGGTCGTGACCACCGGGTCCCTGGCCCTGGATGACTTCACGCCCGAGCGCAGCGACATCGATCTCATCGCCGTCTGCCGCCGGCCCTTGTCGCCGGCGGAGCGCCGGGACCTGCCGGCACGCATCGATGACGAAGTTCTCCCCTGCCCCGCCACCGGCCTGGATCTCATCGTTTTCACCCGGCAGCAGGTGTCCTGCCTGCCCCGGCCCATGTCGTTCGAACTGGCCGTGACCACCGGCGCCCGCTGGGGCCTGGACGTGGTGAGTGCGGCCATGGATGAAGAGATGCTGCTGGACCTGGAGATCGCCCGCCGCCACGGCCGGGCATTGCACGGCCCCGAGCCGGTGGCACTACTCAAGGAAGTTCCCGCTGAACGCCTGCGGGTCGCACTGCTGGTCGCGCTCACCTGGCAACGTGACCATCTGTTCAACCCCCGCCATGACCCTCGGGGTACCGAGGGGGTCCTGGCAGCGTGCCGCGCCCTTCACTGGCTGGATAACGGCAACCTTGTGGCCAAGACGGTGGCCGGCCGGCGCTTGGCCCAGGCTCCGGGATATGGTCCCCTGGCGGGCGCCGCCCTGGCCCGGCGTACGGGACGCATGCGCACGGCGCTGCGTGGCCGGGAAGTGCGGGAGTTGCTGGCGGATGTGATCCCCAAACTGGAGGCGAAATAATGGGGCGTGGCGAGTGGACCCTCATGCTATGGGTGGGTGCAGGCGGTTTCATCGGCTCAAGTCTGCGCTTTCTTCTCAGCGGCTGGGTCCAGCGCCTGGTCATCGAGATTGTGGAGACACGGGAGAAGATCGAGAAATTCCTGCCCACCATCGATGGCGCCATCCAGGAGGGCCTGGCAACCCTCGAGAAAGTGGAAATCCGGCTCTATTGCCATAGCGGCCAGGCCAAGCCAAGCTGACCCTGAAGGTCAGGAAGAAAGGAAGGATGTTCCCATGCCGACTCTGATCCCCGCGCCGGCCCGCATCGCGGCAGCCGGCACCAAGACCAAGATCATCGATGAATTCGCCGGCCGCGTGAACTCGGGACACACAGCCGTCAGTGTGGCCCGCATGCAATCGCCAGAGGGCTGGCGCGAACCCGGACAGCGGCCGGAGTTCGAGGAGATCACAGTCGTCTTGCGCGGCATGCTTGAGGTCGAGAGTGAAGAGGCCACGCTGCAGGTGCGTGCCGGGCAGGCCGTCTCGGTGAAGTCCGGCGAGTGGGTTCGCTACAGCACTCCTGAGACCTGCGGCGCCGAATATATCGCTGTCTGTCTGCCGGCCTTTGCGCCTGAGACGGTTCATCGCGATCCGGAGGGCTGACTCCCATGGCCCGCAATGTGGAGATCAAGGCACGGGTGGCCGACCTGGACGCGCTGGAGGAACGGGTGGCCGGAATGTCCGACTCGGGCCCTGAGCTTCTGGTCCAGGACGACACTTTCTTCAACTGCCCCGTCGGCCGTCTCAAGTTGCGAACTTTCCCCCATGGCGCCGGCGAATTGATCGCCTACGCACGACCCGACGTCAAAGGACCCAGCACCTGCCACTACTCCATCACGGTCGTACCCCATGCCGCTGAACTTGCGACGGCCCTGACCACGGCCCTGGGGGTCACCGGCCGTATCCGGAAAGAACGCCGTCTCTATCTCATGGGTCCGACGCGCATCCACCTGGACCGGGTGGCCGATCTGGGCACCTTCCTGGAACTCGAAGTGGTGTTACGACCCGATCAGGATGCCGCCGAAGGCGAAGCCCTGGCCATGGATCTCATGTCACGCCTGGGTGTGAAACAGGATGACCTGGTGGATGTCGCCTACCTTGATCTGCTGAATAGCGAGGTCACCTGACATGAATTTCCTGCGCCTGCTTCCCATTCTGTTAAGCTGCCTGCTGCTGGGAGCGCATTTTCTCCGCGGGGGATACACCATCATGACGATGGTCTGCCTCGCCTTCCCTCTCCTGCTGCTGGTGCGCCGGCCATGGGTTCCCCCGCTCATGCAACTGGGAATGTTTCTCGGCTCCCTGGTCTGGATCCAGACCCTGCTGGTCCAGGCCTCTGTTCGCCAGGCCAGGGGCGTTCCCGTGACGCGTTACGTCGCCATCATGGCCGGCGTCACGCTGTTCACCGGAGTGTCGGCCCTGGTGTTCATGCTGCCGTCCCTGCGACGGCGCTACGGCGGCAAGAAAGGTCCCCGGAACATGGAGTCGGCGCCGAACCCCTAGAGAGAAGACCCGGCCCTACTCCTCCGGCCGGCGGCGCTCGCGCTTCTTGTCGGCCAGGTGCTTCTTGGCCGCCAGACGCCGTTCCCGGGCCGCCCGCCCCGGCCGCGTCGGGCGGCGGCGCTTGGGTGGAGTGGCCACCGCCGCCAGCATGCCCCGCAGTTTCTCCAGGCAGTCGGCCACGTTGCGGCCCTGGTCGCGAAAGCGCTGGCTGGTGAGAACCAGGTCGCCATCCAGAGTGACGCGGCGGCCATAGGCAGCCAGGAAGCGCCGGCGCACACCTTCAGGCAAACTTGGTGAGCGCATGATCGCCCAGCGCAGCACCGCCTTGGTGTTGACCTTGTTGACGTTCTGCCCACCGGCACCACTGCTACGGGCATAGGTGAAATGGAACTCCCGCAGGGGGCTTCGCAGTCTGGGGTTGACCTCCAGCATGTCAGGACTCCGCAGAATCCGGCCAGGACACGGCAGGCGACGGTTTTATTGTAACCCGGTCATCATGCCACGCGTATCACCCATCAGGAGGCAAACCCATGATTTTATCCACCACACCGACCCTCGAGGGCAAAACGATCCGCCAGTACCTGGGCATTGTCACCGGCGAAGCGATTCTGGGCGCTAATATCTTCAAGGATCTCTTCGCCAGCATCCGGGATATCGTCGGCGGCCGCTCCGGCGTGTACGAAAAAGAACTGGGCCGCGCGCGTGAGATCGCCTTCGCGGAACTGCAGGAGGAAGCGACTCGCCTGGGCGCCAACGCCGTCGTGGGCATCGATCTGGACTACGAAGTCCTTGGGCAGCACAACGGCATGCTCATGGTCACTGTCAGCGGCACGGCGGTGACCACGGCCTGATGAGGGGAGAAGAAAACACCGGGGACGGTTCCCCGTCCCCGGCGTCCAATTCCTGATTCAACGGCGACTGCCAACGCCCTTCAGATAGCGGAAGAAGTCGCTGTCGGTGGTCAGCACCAGCCAGGCATCCTTGCCCAGGGTAGCGGGGTAGACCTCCATGGTCTTGTAGAACTGGTAGAACTCGGGATCCCGGTTATAGGCCGCGGCGTAGATATTGGTCGCCTCGGCGTCGGCCCGCCCCTTGATCTCCTCCGCCTCACGGAACGCCCCGGACTCGATGGATTTGAGTTCCCGCTCCTTCTCACCGCGAATGCGGGCGCTTTCTCCCAGCCCTTCCGAGCGGAAGGGCTGGGCGATGCGCGTGCGTTCCGCGATCATCCTCTGGTAGACGGTGCGCTGCACTTCCCTGTTGTAGTTGATGCGCTTGAAGCGCACATCCAGGATCTCGATCCCCAGGTCGGATGTTCGCTTCTGGGATTCCGCGAGGATCACGGCCTGGATGTCCAGCCGACCGGTCTCAACCCTTTCCAGCGTGATGGTCTGCTCGTCGGCGGTCAGATCACTGTCCCTCTCCACTTCCCGATTGGTGGAACGGACGATCTCCATCACCACATGATTGGCCACGGCGTTGCGTGTCTCGCCATCGATGATGTCATCCAGGCGGGAGAGGCCGCCGCGCTCGTTTTGCAGGCGCTGGAAAAATTTCAGGGGATCGGTGATGCGCCAGCGGGCATAGGTGTCCACCAGGAGAAACCTCTTATCCTTGGTAGGCACTTCGTTGGGATCGCCGTTCCACTCCAGGAAGCGCTTCTCGAAGAAGTGGGCCTTCTGGATGAACGGAATCTTAAACTTGATGCCGGGTTTCAACACCGCATCTCCCACCGGCCGGCCGAACTGGGTGACGACGACCTGCTGGGTCTCATCGACCACGTAAACGGTACCAGCCAGCAGAATCAGGACAAGAACAGCGGCAAAAACAAGGATGACTCCGGGTTTCATGAGCCACCTCCCTTTCCCGGGGCGACCGGCAGACTGCTATCACCCAGGTTCAGCAGCGGGATGACATTCCCCGCGTCCTTGTCCACAATCAGCTTGCGGCCAACGTTGGGGAGAACGCGCTCCATGGTCTCCAGGTAGAGGCGCTGGCGGGTCACCTTGGGCGATTTACGATACTCCTCATAGACGGCGGCGAACCGATCC
>JAPUKF010000082.1 GCA_027295805.1 Acidobacteriota bacterium
GTTTCATTTACGTCTGGGCACGGGGCGCCCTGGAATGGGGCGACGGCCGGCCCCGCCGGCCGAAGACGGCAGGCGGATGATGCTCATCCAGTGGCTCAGACTGCGGCCCTCGCCCGGTGTCCGGCCAGTGCCCGAAGAGCGGCCCGGCCCGCGCCCGGCGCCCTGGCGCCGCGATGACCACGATCCCGACCAGGTGCCACCGAGGGTGGCACGTTTAGTTCAGGAGTTCGGTAACGCGGTCCAGCCGGTGTTACCCGTTTTTCGCGACGACGCCACCGCACGCGTGGCGCGGGGAAAGATTGTCGATGTCTGCCGCCACCTGCGGGATCGGGAGGGCTTCGATTTTCCCACCGACCTGTGCGGCGTGCATACGCCGGACGGGGAGTACCTGTTCGATGTCGTTATCCATCTCTTCTCCACCGACCACCATGAGCGCCTGCGCCTGAAGGTCGGCATCGGGCCCGGTGAGGAGATGCCAACCCTCACGGTTGTGTGGGCGGGGATGAACTGGCACGAACGGGAAACCTACGACCTGGTGGGAGTGCCATTCCATGGCCATCCCAACCTCAAGCGGATCCTTCTGCCCGACGACTTTGATGGTCATCCCCTGCAGAAGGACTTCCCCCTGAAGGGTTGAGCGGTGGCTGAGAGACAGACCATTCTCGAACACGGCGCCCTGGTGGACCCCATCGCCAGTGAGACGTTCGAGATCAACATGGGCCCCCAGCACCCTGCTACCCATGGGGTGCTGCGCCTCCTGCTGACCCTGGACGGTGAGACGGTGCGCAGGTGCGAGCCCCACCTGGGCTATCTCCACCGGGGGGTGGAGAAGATCGGCGAAAACAAGACCTACCTGCAGTTCATTCCCTACACCGACCGTCTCGACTATCTGGCGCCCCTGGCTTGCAATGTGGCCTATGCCCTGGCGGTGGAGAAGTTGCTGGACATCCATGTGCCCGAACGCTGCCGCGTCATCAGGGTCATCGCCAGCGAGGTCGCCCGCATTTCATCCCATCTCCTGTGGCTGGGCACCCATGCCATCGACATGGGCGCGGTGACCATGTTCTTCTACACCTTTCGCGAACGGGAGACGCTCTACAACCTCATCGAGGAGCTCACCGGCACGCGCCTGACCACGTCCTACACGCGCGTGGGCGGGCTTGTCCGGGACATGTCTCCTGAATTCGTCAGGGATCTGCGCACCTGGATGTCCCACTTCGGTAGCGAAATTTCCGAATATGAGAAGCTGCTGACCCGCAATCGCATCTGGGTGGATCGCACCAAGGACGTGGGCATCATCACCAAGGAGCAGGCCATCGCCCTGGGAATGTCGGGCCCCAATCTGCGGGCGTCGGGGCTGCCTCTCGACCTGCGCAAGGCCGTCCCGTACCTGGACTACCAGGACTATGACTTTGAAGTCCCCTACGCCGAGGACGGAGATGTCTACGCCCGTTACATGATTCGCATGGAAGAGATGCGCCAGTCCCTGCGCATCCTTGAGCAGGCGGTGGATCGCCTCAAGCCCGGACCGATCTGGGCGGACCACCCCAAGGTGGTCCCGCCCATCAAGGACAAGGTCCTGACCCGCATGGATGAGCTGATCCACCATTTCATGATCATCGCCGAAGGCATGAATCCGCCGGTGGGAGAGATCTATCAGGCAGTGGAGATGCCCAAGGGTGAGCTGGGCTTCTATATCATCAGCGACGGCGGCAACGCCCCCTATCGCCTGCATATCCGCAGCCCCTCGTTCGTCAACCTGCAGGTGCTGGAAACCATCTGCGCCGGCCAGATGGTGTCCGACGTGGTGGCCATCATCGCGAGCCTGGACCCGGTCATGGGAGAAGTTGATCGATGAGCAGTGACCGCCGCAAAGGCGACCCCCACGGGAAATCGGGTATCAGCGACGAGGCCCTGCGCCGGGAACTGGAAGAAATCGTTGCCGAATATCCCGAGAAGCGGGCGGGCGCGCTCATGTGCCTGCACCGGGCGCAGCGCCATCGGGGCAGCTTGTCCCTGGCCAGCCAGGTCCTGGTGGGTGAAGTCATCGGCAGCAGTCCGGCCCATGTGCGGGAGCTGGTGTCCTTCTACACTCTTTTTCTCGAAGAATCCCCGGGCCGCTATCATCTGCAGCTTTGCCGCACCCTCTCGTGCCAGCTCCGCGGCGCGCGGGATCTCAAGGATCGAATCCGGCGGCGTCTGAGCATCGGCCCGGGCGGGGTCACGGAAGATGGATTGTTCCAGCTTACCGAGGTCGAATGCCTGGGCTCGTGCGACTCGGCACCGGTGATCCAGATCAACGATGATTACTTCGAGGGCCTGGACGGCGACATGCTGGACAAGCTTCTGGATGAGCTGTCGGCACGGCCGCCCGCTGCCGGAGGACAGGGCTGATGGCGTTCGAGAAGGTCCTCACCCGCAACGTGGGCAACCCGGCGGTGCTCTCCCTGGCCGGCTACGAGGCCGCCGGCGGCTATGTTGCCCTGCGCAAGGCTTTGAAGGAGATGACGCCCATTGAGGTGACCGAAGAGGTCCAGAAGTCCGGTCTGCGGGGCCGGGGGGGGGCCGGCTTTCCCACCGGCGTCAAATGGGGCTTTGTGCCCCGGGGCGGCGAACGCCCGGTTTACCTCATCAATAATGCCGACGAGTCCGAGCCGGGAACTAGCAAGGATCGACTCCTCATGACCCACGACCCTCATCTGGTGCTGGAGGGCACCATGATCTCGGCGTACGCCCTGGAATGCCACCACGCCTTCATCTACATCCGCGGCGAGTACGTGCGGGAGTACGAAATTCTCATGGCGGCCCTGACCGAGCTGCGTGAAAAGGGGTACCTGGGGCGGGGCATGCTGGGCAGCGACTACGACCTCCAGGTCACCATGGTACGGGGCGCCGGCGCCTACATTTGCGGGGAAGAGACGGCCCTCATGAACTCCCTGGAGGGCCGACGCGGGGAGCCGCGCCTGAAGCCGCCGTTCCCGGCCCAGCGGGGCATCTTCGGCAGCCCCACCAACGTCAACAACACCGAGACCCTGGCCAATGTCCCGTTCATCATCGAGCGTGGAGCCGACTGGTTCACCGGTATCGGCAAGGAACGAAACACCGGCCCCAAGCTGTACTGTGTGTCGGGCCACGTGAAGAACCCGGGCATCTTCGAGTTGCCCATGACCATCACCTGCAATGAGCTCATCCAGGAGCACGCCGGCGGCATGCTGCGCCCGGACCACGCTATCAAGGCCTTCATTCCCGGCGGGTCATCGGTGCCGGTGCTGCGCGCCGATGAGCTGGACGTGATCATGAGTTATGACGACCTGGCTGAGGCCGGCACCATGCTGGGCTCGGCGGGCGGTATCGTCATGGACGACACCACCTGCATGGTGGATGCCCTGCGCAACCTGGAAGCGTTCTACGCCCATGAGTCGTGCGGCCAGTGTACGCCCTGCCGCCAGGGCTGCGGCTGGCTCCACGGCCTGCTGACACGCCTGGAAAACGGCGGTGGTGTGGACGCGGACATTCCCCTGATCACCGAGCTGGCCGACAATATTGAGGGCCACACCATCTGTCCCCTGGGTGATGCCGCAGCCATGCCGGCCCGGGCCATGGTGGCGAAATTCAAGGACGAGTTCCGCGCCCACGTGGCGCGCAAGGGCTGCCCCCTGCGCGACAAGGTGACGGCGTGATGGCGAGGTCGTGGTGAGCAACGGAACCGCGAAGGTCAAGCTCACAATCGATGGGCGGTCGATTGCGGTCGATGCGACGGCGACCGTTCTGGAGGTGGCTCTCGCCCAGTGCATTGACATTCCCTACTTCTGCTACCACCCCTACCTCTCGGTGCCCGGTAACTGCCGCCAGTGCGAGGTGAAAGTGGGCTCCCGGCAGGAGGATGGCTCCATCAGGTGGATGCCCAAGTTGCAGGTCTCGTGCAACATGCGCGTGGCCGAGGGTCTGGTGGTGGACACACGCTGCGACGAGGTCATGCAGGCTCAGAAGAACAACATGGAGTTCCTGCTCATCAATCATCCCCTGGACTGTCCCATCTGCGACCAGGTGGGCGAATGCTGGCTGCAGGAGCACGCCTACACGTCAGGCACGGGTGAGACCCGCTTCCGGGAGGAGAAGGTCCACCTGGACAAGAGGGTGGATATCGGTCCCCACGTCCTCCTGGACAAGGAGCGCTGTATCCAGTGCACGCGCTGCATCCGCTTCTGCGATGAGGTCACGGGCACTTCTGAACTGGCTCTGGTGGCCCGTGGGAACCACACGGAAGTGGATATTTTCCCCGGGCGGCCCCTGGACAACCCCTACTCGGGCAACGTGGTGGATATTTGCCCGGTAGGTGCGCTGACCCTGAAGGAGTTCCGTTTCAAATCGCGCCTGTGGTTCCTGAAAACGGCCGACAGCATCTGCCCCGGTTGCGCCAGAGGCTGCAATATCAAGATCTGGCACCGGGATCATGCCATCGCGCGCCTCACGCCCCGGGACAACCCAGAGGTCAACAAGACCTGGATGTGCGACCAGGGGCGCCTGCTGGCACCGACGCTGGAGGCCGGGGAGAGAGTGCGCGAGCCGCGGGTGGACGGTAAGGCCGTGGACTGGCAGGAGGCCCTGGATGAGGCCGTCTCCCGTCTGCGCCGGGCCTCGGGACGTCCGGCCGGCGTGATCCATCCGTGGTCGACTCTGGAGGATGGCTGGCTGGCTCTGAAGGTGCTGGCCGCCGCGGGAGAGGGTGACAGCCCTGTGGCCATGGCTCTGCCTGTCCATGAGCAGGGTGAAGATGACGATCTTCTCCTCCGCGCCGACAAGAGCCCCAACCGCCGCGGCCTCACGGAACTGTTCACCGCCCGCGGCGCCGACAGCGCCGGTGTGGCAGACCTGCTGGACAAAGCCGTGGCCGGCGAGCTGGGCGCCCTGCTGGTGGTGGGCGAAGACCTGGCGATCCTGGCCTCCGAGGAGAAGCTCGCTGCAGCCAGGGCCGCCGGCCTTGAGCTCATCGTTGTGGCGTCCCATGAGAACGCCACCACCCGGGAGGGAACGGTCATCCTCCCCGCCGGCATCTTCCCTGAGGTGGACGGCACGGTGGTGAATTACCAGGGTCGGGTGCAGGTGATGCATGCGGCCTATCCGCCGCCGTTTCTAGCCCGTACGGGTGCCTGGATCCTGGCGCGCCTGGCCTTCCGCCTGGACGCCGGCAGCGAGGATGTGCGCCCTCGGGATCTCTTCGACGAGCTTGCGGCCCAGGTCCCGGCCTTTCGGGGACTGACCTACGCAAACCTGGGCGCCAGCGGTTGTGTCCTACCGGGGGCC